>JBKJSR010000278.1:0-9682 GCA_046594355.1 Bryobacter sp. | reverse complement strand
TTTGATGGGGCAGAACGCAGCGACGAATTCGACACTGCAGACTGGTACGCCAGAGCATTTGCGGGGGCGCATCGTAGCTTTGTTCGGCACGGCAGTAGTGGGGATGTCGCCCGTGGGGGCGGCGATCTTTGGAGCTATGGCGCGAGGGACGGGTGTGAGAATCGCGGCAATGAGCGCGGGAGCGTTGTGCCTGCTGGCGGCCTTGGTTTTGGGGCGCGGCTTGCGCCGTCATGGAGCGCTGTCGCTGCTTTTACTCGCGCCGCTCTTCGGCGCAGAACCGCCCTTAATGCAGAAGGTGGACCAATACCTGAAGGAAACCTCGCTGCTCACCGGGTTTGCAATTGTGCGGAAGGTTCCGGCGGCGATGATGAGCGCGGCGGAATTGGAGCGCTACTTGAAGAGCAGGATGAAGACTGAAGTCGACCCTAAGAAGCTGGACACCGAAGAGGCGGTATTGAAGATGTTCGGCTTTGCGCCACCCGGCTTTAAATTGCGTGAGACGACCCTCGAGTTGTTGCAGGAGCAGGCTGCTGCATTCTACGACTTCAAGGCGAAGAAGCTATTTGTGCTCGATCATGTGCGGGAGGAATTGGGCGGGGAATTGCTGATCCATGAACTGGGCCATGCGCTCGCCGATCAGCGCTACGGCTTGAGCAAGTTCATGAAGGCGGCGAAGGACGACGACGATGCGGCGCTGGCCCGTATGGCGGTGATGGAGGGTCAGGCGATGTGGTTGATGGGGGAACATTCGGCTCGCGAAGCCGGCTTGAGCTTGAAGACTTCGCCCGAACTGGTGAGGCGTCTGAGCCAGCCCGAGGATACAAGCGACGACCGCTATCCGGTAATGAAAAAGGTGCCTCTCTATTTAAAGGAGAGCTTGCTGTTTCCCTATTCGTGGGGCTTTCGTTTTCAGGCTGCGGTGTGCGCGAGAGAAGCCGATTGCATGCAGCGTGTGTTTGAGAAGCCGCCGGTGTCGAGTGCGCAGATCATGCATCCGGATTTGTACTTTGCCGGGGTAGTTCCCGAAAAGGTAGAACTGCCGCCCGCTCCAAAGCGCGGGGGCTGGAAGTCGAGAGCGGACGGAACGCTGGGAGAAATCGACCTTGATCTGCTGTTGCGGACTTTTGGGAAGCCCTCGGCTGGCATTGTGGAAGAGAGCCGGGGCGGAGCGTATCGATTGTATGAACAGAAGAAATCGCACAACCTTTTGCTCGTGCATGCGTCGGTATGGAAAGACGATGCGGCGGCGCGCAAGTGGTTTGACGCCTATGCAACGGTGCTCGCCTCCAAGTGGGAAAACTTTCGGATGACTTCGCGTTCGGCTGAGGCTATTGAAGGAACCGGGGGGAGCGGTGCGTTTCGTTTGCGTCTGGAAGGCCGGCGGGTGACAGCCGAAGAGGGGCTTCCAGTACACTGAAAGAAAGAAATCCAGAGGTGATATAGATGCGAAGATTGGTAGCCATTTGCCTGGCCCTGACAATGTTGAGTGTAGGGGCGATGTCCGGTGCGACAGTGCCCAGGACCTCCCCTGAATATGGCTTTGAAGTGCCAGGCGGCAAGCAGGTATTGCTGAGCCAGCATAAAGGAAAAGTGGTGATGTTGGGCTTTTATCTAACCACCTGCTCGCACTGCAAAGACACCGTGAAGGTGATTGAAAAGTTATATAAGGAATATGCCAGCCAGGGATTTCAGCCGCTGGGCGTCACCATCAACGACATGTCGAAGATGTTGACCGGCGACTTCATTCGCGAGCAGGGCGCGACCTTTCCGATCGGCTACGGAGCTCGTGATTCGGCATACGAATATCTGCAGCATCCGACGATGCTGCAACTCTATATGCCGGCGATTGTGATGATCGACCGCAAGGGTCAAATCATCGCGCAATATATGGGTGGCGATTTGGTCTTTGGTAAAGATCTTGCGGAGCGCGAAAAGAATTTCCGCAAGCTGATCGAAGACGCACTGAAGAAGCCAGGCGCGACCGCCGCGCCTGCCAAGAAGGTCTCCGTAACCAGGAAAACGAGCTGATGAAAATGACACGCAGAGGATTATTGTTGAGCGGGACGGCGCTGGTAGCTGCCGCCGACACGAAGAGTGCGAAGGCTAAGGGTCTGCAGGTGAGCTTGCCGGGCGGCAAGACCATGAACACAACTCAGATGCTCGGCGGCCCGTGCGCAGTTACGATTTTCAAGACAACCTGTCCGCACTGCCAGAAGTCTTTGCCGATTGTCGAGAAGGTGATGAAGGAGTTCAGCGCCAAAGGATTCCGCGCTCTTGCGGTGGCGGTAGACGCCAACCCCGAGCCGCTGGTGCTCGATTTTGCGAAGAACTACAAAATCACCTTCCCATTGGGCTGGGCTTCGATTGAAGACATTTGCAAGTTCATCGACCTCACTCCCGAGCAGCTCTATGTGCCGGCGATGATGGTGTTGGACCGCACAGGCAAGGTGCGTGGCCGCTATCCGGGCGGCGATGCTTTCTTCAACATGGAAGAAGTGAATCTGCGCAATCTGGTTGAGATGCTGGTGAAAGAGCCGCGCAAGGCGTGATGGAGCGGCGGCCGGGTTTATGGGAACTCTGCCGTCTTTTGCTCAAGCATGCGGCGTTTACCGTTGGCGGCGGCAGCGTTACAACGGTAGCGCTGGAACGTGATTTCGTCGACGGCGAAAAGTGGCTGACGCGTGATCGATTCCGCACGATTTATGGCTTGGCGAGGCTGACTCCCGGGACGAGCATTCTTGCACTGACGACGGGTTTGGGGTGGGATTTCCATCGTTGGCCGGGAGCGTTGCTGGGCTTGGTGTGCGCGGCGATTCCGGGGAGCATTCTGGCGGCCCTGCTGGCCGCGGGGTATCAGGAAATCTATCAAAACGAGATAGCGCGGCGCTTTCTGGCAGGTGGTGCGGCGGCGGTTTGTGGCTTAATTGCGGCGAGTGTTTTGAGGATGATCTTGCCCTACCTGGGACCGGATCAGCGTTGGGCAACGGCGGCGATTTTTGTTGTAGTGCTTGCGGTGTCGTTGTTGGGGGTGAGTCCTTTTCCGGTCTTTGTGGCTTTGGGCGTTTTGGGCTATGTGCTGACCGGCGGGGCAACGAAATGATCAAACTTCTGATCTTGTACTGGACTCTGCTGCAATCCACTCTGGGGTCGTTTACGGGCTTGTCGTCCCTTCCGGTGATCCGTCATGAACTGGTTACGGAGCGGCACTGGATCGACGATAGTCAGTTAAGTGCGGCGGTGATGATCGGGCGATCCACACCAGGGCCGATGGGCGTCTACATCGTTTGCATTGGTTACTTCGTCGGCGGCTATCCAGGAGCGGTGATGGGGATGCTGGCGATGGCGACTCCGGCGATTTTGATCGTGTTGCTGTTCCGGCTATTGGGGTCGCGGGTGGATGATCCGCGAGTTAAGAATGCGATCCGCTTTGTCATTATCGGGGGGACGGCGTTTAGCGCATCGACGCTGGTGGGGATGGGGCAATCGGCATTGACGACGTGGTGGCTGCTGGGGCTAGGGGTGCTATCGGCAGTCTTGCTGTTACGGACTCAAGTGGCAACGATCTTGATTCTTGTGGGGGCCGGAATCGTGAGTGTGATGGTAAAGTAAGGAGTAGCCGAAAGGCCTACAGCAGTGCGCTCGTAGCTCAGCCTGGATAGAGCGTTTGCCTCCGAAGCAAAAGGCCACAAGTTCGAATCTTGTCGGGCGCACCAACGATTTTCTCAAAAGAGGAACGGCATTTGCCGTTCCTCTTTTTCTATGGTTGGAGTAGCTTGCATGCCCGAGATCATGCGGTGAAGAATTTGAGTAAGTTCCGCGTCGGCGTCCAGGACTTCCACGTTTTGGAATCATGGCATGTCAGAACTTCAGCGTTACCGTCACCCCCGCGCTTCCGTCCTGCCCCAGATTGCGAATCGTAAAAGTCTTCTGCCGATCCGTCCACTCGACGACGGGCGCAAGCTTTTTTCCGGCACTCGCTTTGTCAAGCTGCGCGGCCTGCACCCGCACCAGCGAGTTCTCAAACAGCGCGCCATCCTTCGCCGCCGCACTCGAAACGGCATAGTGCTTGACGAACTCAACATGCACCGCCTCGCCGCGCATAATGACCGGCCTGTCGTGCCAGCTCACGTGCTTGCCCCCAACAACAAAGAAGCCGGTCTTGTCGGGGGCAAAGTGAAGTTCCTTCATTCCACTCGGGACGCTGACATGAAACACACGCAAAATGTCATTCGCAAAAATCTGCTTCTCGCTTTGCTTCGCTTCCTTAGCCGCATCGATGTCGGCGGGAAACTCGCGAACGGGCGAACCTTTCTGCGCGAGAAGAGCAAGCAGCAAAAGGATTGGCTTCATGCGCTCATTGTACGCGCAAGTGCCAACGCCGTGTTTGTGTGCAGCGTAACTGTGTCCTCAAGCTTCGCGGCGTATCCACCGGCAAGCGTAACAAAGACAGGGATCTTGCGCTTGCGCGCTTCCGCAAACACCATCAGGTCGCGATCCATCATTCCCGCAACACTCAAATGCAACCCGCCCAGCTTGTCCTCCCTGTAAGGATCACTGCCGGCGACATAAGCGATCAGGTCGGGCTGAAATGAATCGAATGCCTGATCGAGCGCCTGATAAAGCGTATCCAGATACTCGGCATCCTCAAGACGGTCCTCCAGCTCGATGTCCAGACTGCTAAGTGCTTTCTCGTAAGGGTAGTTATCGCGCTGGTGCAGCGACAGTGTAAACACACTCGGATCTCCGGCAAAAATGGCAGCCGTCCCGTTGCCCTGATGCACATCCGTATCGATGACCATAGCTGTGCGAATCTTACCCGATTTCTGCAATGCCCGGATCGCGACGGCCACGTCGTTCAACGCACAGAAGCCCTCGCCATGACTCTCGAAAGCATGATGAAATCCGCCGCCAATATTGAAAGCGGCACCGTCTTCGAGCGCCACTTCCGCCGCCGCAAGGCTTCCGCCGACGTGATACAGGAAACCGCGCACCATAGGCTGCGAATAAGGAATCTCAAGCTTGAGCACCTGGTCGTAACCAATCGTGCCGTCGAGCAGCGCAGCCACCCATTCGGGAGAGTGAACGAGCTGAAGCTGCCCGCGCGTGGCGGGTGCCGGGATGATGAGATTGGCGCCGGTCAGCAGGCCCTCCGCCCTGAGCCGATCATGAATCATCTGGAATTTTACGGACGGAAAAACATGCCCGCCAAGCCGCAGATGGTAGTCGGGATGGTAGCTGAGTCGAAAAGGAAGTTGGGCCACGGATATACTCATAGTTTCACTCTCCCAATGAAAAGGAAGCAATGCGTAAAAAGGTAACAGTAGTCGGTGCCGGAAATGTAGGGGCCTCGTGCGCCCTCCGGATCGCCGACAAGGAATTGGCGGACGTCGTACTTGTCGACGTGATGGAAGGCGTACCGCAAGGAAAAGCACTCGATCTGCTCGAGAGCGGACCCGTTGAAGGCTACGACGTTAGCATCACGGGGACCAACGATTATGGCCCTACAGAAGGCTCCGACGTCGTCGTAATCACGGCGGGTTTCCCCCGCAAGCCGGGCATGAGCCGCGACGATTTGCTGATGGCGAATTTTGAGATCGTAAAGGGCGCGACCGAAGGCGCGGTGAAGTATTCACCCAACGCAGTCATCGTCGTTGTAACCAATCCCCTCGACGCCATGTGCTACACGGCGCTAACCACATCCAAGTTCCCCAAGCATCGTGTGATCGGTATGGCGGGCGTGCTCGATACGGCCCGCTTTCGTACCTTCATCGCCACCGAACTCGGCGTCTCGATGGAGAATGTATCGGCGATGGTGCTGGGCGGCCACGGCGACACGATGGTGCCGCTCGTGCGCTTGACCAGCGTCAGCGGTATCCCGCTCACGGAGCTACTGCCGCAGGATCGCATCGACGCGATCGTGCAGCGCACCCGCGATGGCGGTGCCGAAATCGTAAAGTACCTGAAGACAGGCAGCGCCTTCTACGCACCTTCGGCGGCAACGGTGGAGATGGTTGAGAGCATTCTCAAGGACAAGAAAAAAGTGCTGCCTTGCGCGGCGCTGCTCGAAGGCGAATACGGTATCAAGGGTCTCTTCGTCGGCGTGCCCTGCAAACTGGGTGCCGCCGGAATTGAGAAGATCTATGAGCTGAAGTTGTCCGAAGCCGAAACCAGCGAACTGATGCGCAGCGCCGCTGCGGTTCAGGAACTGGTCGACATCTTGAAGCAGAAGACCGCTTAAGCCTCGATCTCAAGAGACAGAATTCCGCCGCCAAAGCTTTTGCCTTGCGCGTCGGACAACAAAGACAGTGTGCCGCCACCCATCAGGGCTTGGCGGCACACGAAGTTTAGGGCTTGTATATTCGGCAACTCAAAGCGCTCCACACTGCCCTCAATGCGCTCGGCGAAGTGCGCCTTCACGCGTTCTGCGGTCACTTCGCGCAACAGTGTCGCGTAGTCTTCCGGCTGGTAGGCGATCACTCCGATGTTGACGAGGTTGCCTTTGTCGCCCGAGCGGGCGTGGGCAATTTGTCCAAGTTGAATTTTCATGGCAAGACCTCGATGCGTGTAACAACAGCCTCGCGCGGCAGCAGCGCGGGCCAGTACGCGACAACCTGATGCGCCTTCGGACGCCCCTCGCCATAGCCGGTAGCACCCGGCGGACCATTGAGCACAAGCGGAATCATTTCCCGCGTCCAGCGCTCGACAGGCGCTCGATCACGAGCCCGCACTGCCATCCGCAACATGGCCCAATCGTCGCCAAAGACTTCGGTCGCCTGTTTGTCGAAGCGCAGACCAAGACCCGCGCACCGCTCATCGACGATAGCCGCCGCGCGGTAAGACTTCTCTCTCGCCTTCGGAGGCCCATAAACAAGGGTGCCGGAGGCTTTGTAACCCCAGTGATACGAAATGCTCGCCTTAAGCTGATCGGGGCGGGGAAGACCCTTTGCGCCGGACACCAAAACGCGATCCGGTCCCTGCTGCTCAAGCTGCACGCTCGTGAAATCGGCGATCACATCGGGAGTAAAGTAAGCGCGCGGATCACCCACCTCATAGACCAGTTGTTCCTTCACGCTAGCAAGCGACACGCGACCGCCAGAGCCGGCGTGCTTCGTGATCACGCAAGTTCCGTCGGGGTGAGCTTCGACGATCGGGTAACCGATATTTGCCAGGTTGGGGATCGACTCCCAGTCGGCAAGGCAATTGCCGCCAGTACATTGCGCTCCGCATTCCACTATGTGCCCGGCTACGATTCCAGCGGCGAGCAAGTCCCAATCGGTCTCGCCCCAGTCAAACGCATGCAGCATCGGCGCAAGCACAAGCGCGGCATCGGAACAGCGCCCGGTGACAACGACATCGGCACCAGTCGCCAGTGCTTCGGCAAGAGGAAACGCGCCGATATAAGCGTTGGCGCTCAGCACCTGATCGCGAACCGTAGCGAGCAACTCACCACTGTCCATGTTGCGTAGCGGATGCTGGTCAAGCTGGCCCATGATGTCGTCGCCGTGAACGATGGCGACCTTGAGCTGCGGGCAGCGTTTCTTGATGTCGAGTGCGCAAGCCGTAGGGTTCACGCCCCCGGCATTCGCGATCACACGCACCTTGCTGTGTTGAATTCGCTCGATCAATTGAGGGAAGTCGCGAGCATAACCAAAGGCGGGATTCTCCTTCTGCTGCTTCTGCAAAATGGACATCGTCACTTCGGCAAGGTAGTCGAGCACGAGGTAATCGAGAGGGCCATCTTCCACCAGTCGAACAGGAGCTTCCAACGAATCGCCCCAAAATCCCTGACCACAGCCAATGCGAATCATCGCGTACACACCTCGTAAAGAAAGCTGAGCACCTGACGCGTCCTGGCCGGATCGATGATGGCATCTACATGGCCTCTGGCTGCCGCGTAGCGGGCATCGAGCCAGCGTTCGTAATCGCCCCGTGTCTGCGCAAGCTTCGCTTCAAGTTCAGCGGGAACGGGCTGGCCGCTCTGCTTCAAACGGTCGAGTTCAGGGCCATGGATCGCCTGCACGGCGGCGTCGCCCTCCATCACGCCAATACGGGCCGTAGGCCAGGCCAGCGCAAAGTCTGGATCAAAACCCTGACCGGCCATGGCATAGTAACCGGCGCCGGAAGAATGATTGAGAGTGAGAACAATCTTTGGCACCGTAGCGCAAGACATAGTCTCCACCATCTCGGCACCGGCGCGGATGATGCCACTCTCCTCCGCCTGCTTGCCAACCATAAAGCCGGAGACATCCTGCAGGTAGAGCAGTGGCAACCGATGACGTTCCGCGACATCGACAAAGAACGCGGCCTTCCGGGCCGACTCCGTATAGATGATGCCACCGATGCGCGAGCCCAGCGCCGTCTTGAGAAAGCCCCGTCGATTGGCGATCACGGCAATCGGCCGCCCCGCCAGCCGTGCGCGTGCGCAGATCAGCTCCGGGCCATAGTCCGGTTGGTGCTCTTCAATCGAGCCGGCGTCGAGGATCCCGGCAAGGATCGCGCTCGAGTCGTAAGGCTGACGATGATCGTCGGGAAGAATGTCATAGAGCTGATCGGAGAGAGCGGGAATGACAGAAGCTCCCCCGGTCGGCAACTCACGAAAGCGGGCCCGCAGTATCTCGATGCAGTGCTCGTCGTTCCTGGCCTTGTAATGCGCAACGCCGCTGATGCTCGTGTGCATCGACGCTCCCCCAAGCGCATCCGCACTCGTCGATTCTCCCGTTGCCCCCTTCACCAGATTGGGGCCGCCAAGCCCCATAAAACTCGCCCCTTCCACCATGATGATCAGGTCGCTCAGTGCCGGCAGATACGCGCCGCCCGCGATACACATCCCCATCACGGCGGAGAACTGGGGGATCTTCAATTTGCGCCGCATCTGCGAGCAATAGTGAAAGATGCGCGCCGCTCCATACTGACCGGGAAAGATCGAATCCTGAAGCGGAAGATTCACTCCGGCGCTATCGACAAGATAGACGATTGGGATACGCTCGCGCATCGCGATTTCCTGCGCCCGCAGGATCTTCGCGATCGTCTCGGGCCACCACGCCCCGGCCTTCACCGTGGCATCGTTCGCGACAACCACAGCCGCACGCCCTTCAATGCGCCCAATCACCGTAACCACTCCGGCGGCGGGCGCCTGGCCCTCGTAGCGGTCGTGGGCCATCAGCAGGCCGCTTTCAAAGGACGGCGCTTCCCGGTCGAGCAGCAGCGCAACCCGCTCACGCGCTGTAAGCTTCCCCTGCTTATGTTGTTTGGCGATCTTGTCGGGGCCGCCACCAAGCCGCAAAGTGGCTTCCAGCGTTTCGATCTCAGAGAGGAGTTGACTTAATCGGTTCGGCATTGCGCTGATTCAAATATAAGATGAGAAGACCCATGTCACTTTTTGACCGCAAGACCGCGCAAGTGTTGACGACCATTCTCGCGTTCGCCGTGGGCCTCTATCTGCTCTGGAGTCTACGTGTCTTATTCTTCCTGTTTGTGCTCGGAATGTTGCTCGCCTACGCAATCGAGCCGATGATCCAATCCCTGCAGCGAACGAACCCAAGGCGCATGAATCGCCCAAGGGCGATTGGCGTAGTCTTTGTCGTTGTCCTTATTGGCACCGGCTTGGCCGCAGTGGTGCTAGGCCAGATGGTAAGCATGCAGGCTGCCGAATTGATCAGCCAACTGCCAGACCGTTCGCAAG
>JBKJSR010000168.1:0-2547 GCA_046594355.1 Bryobacter sp. | reverse complement strand
CACGCCGCGAACCCCGCTGCTAACTATTTCAACTTAGTCTTCAACCTGGGCGGAGGAGCAATCCTCCGCTCTTGTTTTTCAAACACCGGCAGCAGCGTTTCTTCGATCCATGCAAATGCCGCCGCCTCGCCCCTCTCCGCATAGATTCTGCCAATTCTTGCCTCCACCATGGAGGCTTCCCCCGTGATCTGCAGGAATTGATTTGAAGTCATTCGAATCGCCTTTGCATTGTCGATTCCCAACCCCTCCCGCAAGATCCTGCGCCGCGCATAGAGCGCCAATACAGCATCCCCAATCCATGCCTGTTCCAATATTTCTCTTTGCCGATCCTTTGCTTGCATGCTCCTCCAGTCTAACTTTCGCCTTTGTGGCAGTCGGGATCCATCCGCTCATCCGGGAGAAGATTTGCAGGCACTTTTACACCAGCCACATGAGCGAGGAGCGCATGCAACTGCCGGACTCCCTCAGTAAGTGCCGCTGGGCCGGGCTGGAGGATGTAAGTAGACTTCATCTCGAAGATGTTGTCATTGCGAACGGCGGTAGTCTCTTGCCACCCCGGGCGTGAACGAATGACCGATTTTTTCACCTTCATGCCGCACCAGGAAGCGATGATGACTTCTGGATCGAGTGGGGGCACTGCGGCAGGATCGACGATGCGGTTTTTGGCGCTTTGCTGCTCGCGGAGCTTTGGAAAGATTGGTGTTCCGCCCGCGATCTCGATCAGCTCCTCTACCCAGCGGATACCGCTGATCAGCGGCTCATTCCATTCCTCAAAAAAGACTCGCGGACGGTGGGGGAAGCGTCCGGCCGATTCGGCAATTCGTGCCAAATCAACTCTATAACCTGCCACCAGAGTCCGGCCTTTATCCCCGGCACCCACGATGCGGGACAGAGTAAGAATCATTTGAAGAATCTCGAGGATGGAGCGCTGATTGAATACCAGCACATTGATTCCGCGGGCGATCAGTTCCCTCGCGATTTCAGCCTGGAGGTCGGAGAAGCCGATCACCAAGTCTGGAGATAGAGCCATAATCTTGTCAAACTTGGCCGATGTGAATGCGGAAACCCTGGGCTTCTGTCTGGCTTCGGGCGGCCGCACCGAATAGCCGGAGACGCCGACAATCCGATGGTCTTCACCCAGGAGATAGAGCAGTTCGGTAGTCTCTTCGGTGAGGCAAACGATACGCCGGGGAAAGCCTTCGATATCCGGAAACGAAGCATCCGGTTGGAGTTGTGGCGAGTTCATGATCGAAAGCTAGAACTCGATGGCGGCCAGGATCTCGGAAGGTTTCCTGTCGAAGGATTTGCAGATGGCCAGGAAGCTTTCAAGAGACGGCAGATGAGCGCCGCGTTCGATCGAGCTGATCTGACTTACGCTCAGCTTGGTTGCTGCGGCGACGTCTTTCAAGCTCCAGTCTTTTTCGACACGGAGGAGTTTGATGCGATGGCCGAGGCGTTCTCGGAGACGGTCTTGTGCGGCTCGTCCGAGGCCGAAGGCTTCGATGGCGTTGGCCATGGTGGCGCGGAGCTGAGCGAGGCTGAAAGGTTTGGTGAGGTAGTCGAAGGCTTTGCGCTTTAGGGCGGCGCGCATGTCGTCGAGAGAAGGGTAGCCGGTAACGATGATGACGCAGAGGGCGGGCCAGCGGGTGAGGAGTTGGTCCAGAACTTGTTCGCCCTGAAAGTCGCCCATCTTCATGTCGAGCAGGACGATGTCGGGGAGGCGTTGTTCGGCGGCGAGGAAGAGGTCTTGCGGGTGAGCGAATCCGCGCACGGAAAATTGCTGATCCTCTACCAGAACGTCTTCCATATAGTTGCGGAAGTCGTTGTCGTCGTCGAGCACGGCAACTTCGACGAGAGCCGATGAAGGCTGAATTTCCATACCACTACTGTAAAACCAAAACGATGAGAAACCTAACGCGGGTGGGGTTGCTGGCGGGGATGGCCACGCGGTTGGGTTGCGTGCAGGATGGCCACGCGGGTGGCGTTGCGTGCGGGATGGAGGGGCGGGTGGGTTGCTGGCGGGGAGGTCCACGCCGGTGGTTGCGGGCTAGGATTTTAGAAACGGCGGTGGTGCCGATTCTGGAAGAGGGATCAAGATGCTATTTTGGCTGCGGTGGAATTGAGACTGCTGAAAATATTGCTGATCGAAGGAACAATGTCGGTAGGAAAGAACGCCCAAAGGGCAATCACCATGAAGCCAGTCAATAGGGCGTACTCGACAAGATCCTGGCCATCGGAATTGGCATGTAGCCCGACGAAAAAAATCCGGATTGGATGCAAACTGCGAACCTTCATGTTTTACTACTCCTTGCTCTCTGGTTAGCTTCCATAGTGAACCAAAAGATGGGCCGCTTCAACGAAGTGAAAACCGTAGTAGTACTTCTAATTCTCATTAGTACTTTCGTCAGGTTTGCGTTATTGTCTCTAAGGTTGAGAGTATTTTGAGGTGGAAAAGCCTCCAGAAAAAAGCTATTCGTAGCGGAGGGCTTCTACTGGATCGAGACGGGCAGCTTTGATGGCCGGCCAGGTGCCGAAGAAGACGCCGAC
>JBKJSR010000153.1:0-4857 GCA_046594355.1 Bryobacter sp. | reverse complement strand
ATTGATTCCAAGTGGGAATTTGACTGCTCTGCGGCTTCCCAACGGGTAAGTGGCCTCAAAACGCCAGGAACCCTTATTTCGGGCCTCTGGACGTGTTTGGGCCACTGCAACTACCGGAAGTAGACTCAAAGCTGTCGAACATGCCCGGCACCACGAAAAAAAGCCAGTCTCGAAGGACTGGCCCATTTCTTGATTTGTAAAAGCGGTCTAGTTCGAAGCTTCGCTGCCCTCGCTGCCAGGCTCTCGGCCTTCCTGCAGCGCTTTCAGTTTCTCCTCGCGGCGTTTCGCACGGTCTCCCGCACGGCGCACCAGTTCACTACCCACCAATTCCAGCTTGCAGGTTTCGGCACCGTCGCCCTGACGGAACCCAACGCGAATGATCCGCGTATAACCGCCATTGCGTTGTCCAAAACGCGGTCCGAGCTTGTCGAACAGCTTCTTGACACTCTCCGGGGTCATCAGATACGACGCCGCTTGGCGGCGCGAATGCAATGTCCCTTCCTTGGCCAAGGTGATCATCTTTTCAACCAGAGGCTTTGCGGCCTTGGCTTTCGGGATGGTCGTTTCGATGCGCTCATCCATTACCACGCTGGTGACTAAATTTCGCAGCAACGCACGCCGGGCACTGACGTCGCGTTTAAGTTTGAAGCCGCCTCTACGATGTCTCATATCTCAACTCCTTCTGCTTAACCGTTTCGTTTAGAGGTCGTCGTCGCCAAGCGGCAACGGCTCCATGGATATTCCGCCCGGAGGCGCGATCAGGCGGCCACTCGGGTCGATCTTCATACCGAAGCCCAACGCAAGTGTACCCAGGATTTCTTTGATTTCGTTCAGCGATTTGCGTCCGAAATTCTTCGTGCGCAACATCTCGGCTTCGGTCTTTTGAACCAGGTCGCCGATTGTCTGAATATTCGCGTTCTTCAGGCAGTTGTACGAACGGACACTGAGTTCCAGCTCTTCTACCGAGCGGTTCAATACTTCGTTCATCTGTCCAACGGCACGCTCGATCGGTTCTTCCACCGATTCCGGCGTTTCCTCGAAGTTGACGAAGATGGTCATGTGATCCTTCAACAGCTTGGCCGCCATGCCGATCGAGTCGGCCGGCGAAACAGCTCCGTTGGTCCACACTTCAAGCGTCAGCTTGTCGAAATCCGTCATCTGCCCAAGCCGCGCGGCCTCGACATTGTAATTCACCTTGCGTACCGGCGAATGCACCGAATCGATCGGAATGTAACCCAGCGGCAGATCCTCGTCAAAGTTGCGGTCCGCGCTTATATAGCCGCGGCCCATCTTCAGACGCATTTCAATCGTCAGGCTTCCACCCTCGCTTACAGTAGCGATGTGCATGTTTCGATCCAGTACCTCGACATCGCTGTCGGTCTCGATCGATCCACTCAGTACTTCTCCAGCCGCATCCGATTTAAACCGGACGGTCTTGATCCCTTCTCCTGCCATCTTGAAGGGGATTTGCTTCAAGTTTAGGATGATGTCGGTGGCATCCTCTACCACGCCGGGGATCGGCGAAAATTCGTGCGCGACTCCCTCGATGCGAACGGCGGTGATCGCGGCTCCTTCAATCGAACTCAACAGTGCGCGCCGTAGCGCGTTGCCGATCGTGGTGCCGAAACCACGTTCAAACGGCTGTGCCGTGAACATGCCATACCGTTCGCTCAGTGTTTCCGTATTGGCAACCAGACGCTTTGGCTTTTGAAAACCTCGAAACATGCGCCTCCTTGTAGTAAAAAATTCTTTGTCTGTAGTGCCAATTACTTCGAATACAATTCAACGATTAACTGCTCGTTGAGTTGGATTTGAACTAGGTCTTCCCGCTTCGGGGCCTGTGTGACGCGCGCTTTGAAATTTTCGCGATCCACATCCAGCCAGTTGGGGGAAGGATAATGCGCCGTTGCGTCCCGTGAAGCAATGATAGAAGTCACCTTGCGGCTCCTCTCCTGCACTTCAACGGTGTCGCCCGGCTTGGCTTGAAACGACGGAATGTTAGTACGGCGGCCATTCACGATTACATGGCCGTGGCGAACGAGCTGACGGGCCTGTGCCCGGCTGGTGGCGAATCCGCAGCGGAGTACAACGTTGTCCAGGCGGCTCTCGAGCATGCTGAGCATGTTATCGCCCGTCACACCCTTCATGCCGACTGCCTTCTCAAACAGGTTGCGGAACTGGCCTTCCAGCACTCCGTAATAACGGCGTGCTTTCTGCTTCTCGCGCAACTGCAGGCCGTAGCCTTGAATCTTCGATTTCCGCGCCTGGCCATGCATGCCAGGTACGAAATTGCGCTTTTCGATGGCACACTTCTCTGTGTGACAGCGCTCGCCCTTCAAAAAGAGCTTCATGCCCTCACGCCGGCAGAGCCGACATACTGGGCCTGTATAACGAGCCATTGAGTCTTTCTTTCTCCTGCTTACCTGAATTGTTGCGGACCAGGTGCAGTTTACAGCCGTTTCCGGCTTTCATCCTGCTTCAAAATCCCGAACTGTAATTTTCTAACCGAAATACGGCTTAAACGCGGCGCCGCTTCGGAGGCCGGCAACCGTTATGCGGAATCGGAGTCGTATCGCGAATCGAACGCACTTCAATCCCCACACTGCCCAATGCGCGCACGGCCGATTCACGGCCGGCGCCAGGCCCGGAAACTCTCACATCCACCGTACGCAAACCAGCCGAATCCTTCGCCTTGGTCGCAGCGGTGAAACTGGCTTGCTGTGCGGCAAACGGCGTTCCCTTCCGCGAACCGCGGAAGCCGAGCGAACCGGAGGAACTCCAGCTCAGCACGTTCCCGACAAGGTCGGTGATCGTAATGATGGTGTTGTTGAAAGAGGCTTGTACATGCACCAGCCCAAGCGGTACACTCTTGCGCTCTTTCTTCTTAAATGACTTTTTCTTGCTGTTTTTCGCTTGCGCTTTGGCCATCTTGATTCCTCGCTAAACCTTGCGGCCCAGCTTACTTCCCGACCTTCTTCTTGCCCGCCACTGTGCCCTTGCGCGGACCCTTGCGCGTTCGCGCATTGGTATGCGTACGCTGTCCACGTGCCGGCAGGCCACGACGATGCCTCAAGCCACGGTAGCTGCCCATTTCCATCAGGCGCTTGATATTCATCGAAACTTCCTTACGCAGGTCGCCTTCGATAGAACCTTCCGATTCAAGGAGCAAACGGATCTTGTTGACTTCTTCTTCGGTCAAATCCGAAATCTTCTTGCCTGCATTAATGTCGCAACGATGCAGGATCGACAGGGCGCGTGTACGCCCGATGCCGTAAATATAGGTAAGCCCAATCTCCGCCCGCTTCCGGGCTGGTAGATCTACGCCAACAATACGTGCCATAAATTTTCGCTCTCCTTACTCTTTCCCGAATTCACTAACCCTGCCGCTGCTTATGCTTCGGGTTGGAGCAGATCACGCGCACTACGCCTTCGCGGTGGATGACCTTGCACTTATCACAAATCTTTTTGACCGACGGACGAACCTTCATTGCCGTAATCCTTCGCCTTTACTCAAACTCTTAATTGACCACCAGCCTACTTCGCCAGCAGCTTCACAATCCTGCCCCGCGACTTGTCGTGCGGTGACAATTCCACCAAAACTCGATCGTTGGGCCTCAGGCGGGTAAAATTCACCTTCACCGGGCTCGCCGGATGCCCAATTACTTGAGCCCGGCTCTCCAACTCCATCTTCACTGCCCCATTCGGAAGCAGTTCCAGAACTTTTGCCTCTACCGTATCCGGCCCTACTGCATCCGGCGCTACTGCTTCCGGCACGGCCACAAATTACGGCCTCGTCAGAACCCACGGCCCATCCGCCGTGATCGCCACTACATGCTCAAAGTGCGCGGAAGGCTTTCCATCGATCGCCACCGCCGTCCACTTATCGCTCAAAACATTGGTCTCCGGCTTGCCTTGATTCACCATCGGTTCGATGGCAAGAACCATGCCTTCCTTCAACATCGGGTTTTCCTGCTGCCGGTCCACATAGTTCGGTACCTGCGGTTCCTCGTGCAACTTCGTCCCGATTCCGTGTCCGACAAATTCCCGGACCACGGTAAATCCGTTCTTCAACACATGCGTTTCCACAGACCGGCTGATATCGAAAAGGCGGTTGCCCGGTTGCGCCTGCTGTATCGCCAGCTCAAGTGCTTCCTTCGTCACCGCCAGCAGCTTTTTTGTCTCCGGCGAAATTTCACCCACCGGAACTGTAACCGCCGAATCACCGTAATAGCCATCGAGCGCAAGTCCGGTGTCGATCGAGACGATGTCGCCCGACTTCAACTGGCGCTTGGACGACGGCATTCCGTGGACCACAACTTCATTCACCGAGGTACAAAGCACAAACGGAAATCTCGTTCCAGCCGCCTCCGAGTAATAACCCTTGAACGCCGACTTGGCACCGGCATCCCGAATCATCCGCTCGGCGGCCACTTCGAGGTCCATCGTCGTGACGCCTTCCTTTACCATCTTGGAAAGCTCACTCAAAATCTGATAAACCAGCAAACCGGACTTGCGCATCTTCTCGAGCTCGGATGCGCTCTTGCGGATGATCGCCACTATTGGGCGCTCCGTTGATCGATGCTCTTTTGTATCCAGGTCACTATTTCGTTCGACAAATCTTCCGGCTTCCGGTCGCTACCGTCCACCTCAAAAAACTTTACCTTGTCGGCAAAGAACTGCAAAACAGGCATTGTCTGTGCGTCATACCCTACCAGCCGTTGCCGGATCACCGATTCCTTGTCATCCTCGCGAATGATCAGGCGGGACCCTTCTATATTGCACCTGCCAGGTACAATCGGCGGCTTCAGCCGGGTGTTGTACAGCGTTCCACACTGTGGACAGATGCGACGGCCCGTT
>JBKJSR010000206.1:0-7255 GCA_046594355.1 Bryobacter sp. | reverse complement strand
ATCACTTTTGATGAGATCTTAGGTACGAGCTATATGGCGTCCGCTGGAATCAGGTCCCAACGTGAACGTAGAAGTCAATTCTTGAAATTCTGATCAGACAAGAAATCTTGCAGTCTGGCAGTTGATTTGATAGCCTTATAAGTTCCGGTCAGGTTGAATCTGTAGTATTGTCAGAAGCCTTTCCCTCTTCGAAACGCCAAAAAAAATCAATGGAACAGATGCTCCAAAGCGCAGGAGCCCTCCTAATTCAGGCCCTGCCAACATTCTTCGTCGTCGTACTATTGCATTGGTACCTCAAAACGACCCTATTTCAGCCCTTGGAAAAGGTGCTGGCAGACCGCTATGCCGAAACGCAGGGCGCTCGCGAAAAGGCGAGTGCAGCCCTCGCAGCCGCCGAAACAAAAGTAGCCGAATATGATTTGAAGCTGCGGGCGGCCCGCACCGTGATTTATCAGGAGCAGGAAGCCTGGCGGAAAAAGCTGATCGAAGAGCAGACATTGGCCGTGAGCAAGGCACGCGATGAGAATCATGCCCTGATCAATGAAGCCAAGGCAAAGATTGCCTTTGAAGCGGATCAGGCAAAAGAGATGCTAGCTCGCGAGGCGGCCGGGATTGCGGATCAAGTGGTTTCGAGCATCCTGCGGGGGCGCAGGAATTAACATGCTGCGCATCGCGTCACTCCTACCCATGTTCGCCCTGCTTGCCCGTGCCGCTGAAGAAGAAGCGGCGCACGCCGAGCCAAGCATCGTTTACAAGTGGATCAACTTCGGAATCCTTGCCGTCGCGTTGATTTACCTGGTTGTAAAATTCCTGGTCCCAGTTCTTAAGGCCCGTTCGAGTTCCATTGAAAAAGACCTTGCCGAATCGAAAGCGAATGTCGTGGCTGCGGATGCGAAGGTAGCTGCGCTGAGTGCTAAGCTCGGTAATTTCGATGCCGAGATCCAGAGCATTCGCGAGCGTAGTCTGGCCGAACGCGATTCCGAGGGGAATCGAATTTCTGGAGAGACACTGAGCATGCTGGCCAAAGTATCTGCACTGCGTGAGACCGAGATTGGGCACCTGACCAATGTGGCTCAGTTTCAACTGCGTAGTTTTGCGGCGACGAAGGCAATTGAAATCGCCCAGGCGCGTCTTGCCGCGCATACCGATGAGGCGACGCACAGCTCGCTGGTGCAAGCCTTCATCCAAGACATGAAGCAACAGGAGGCCCGGTAAGCCATGTCTGAAGCACTCGCCGGCCGTTACGCCAATGCTCTTGTACAAATTTTGTTTTCTCCAAATGCGCCGCTCAGCCCAGAACAGGCCGTGGCTGAGTTAAGCAGCTTTGATGCGATGGTTGCTTCAGCACCCGATTTCAAGCACATCCTCAATTCGCCCGCTGTCTCGCGCTCCCGCAAGCGCGCCGTGATTGCGAAGATTGTTGAGCAGGCGGGGATGAGCAAGACGCTGCGCAATTTCCTCTTTGTCGTAATCGACCGTGGGCGGCCTTCGCTACTCCCGGTATTACGCAAGAATGTAGAAGCTTTTGTAGATGAGCGACGTGGCATTGCCAGGGCGCAAGTATCGACTGCCGTTGCCTTGAGTGACGAAGAACAGGCGGCGATTGGCGGTGAACTCTCGCGAGTGACCGGCAAGCAGGTGCGTTGCGAATTCAATTTGGATCCAGCCTTGCTCGGTGGAGTAATCGCCCGGGTTGGCTCGACAGTTTACGATGGCTCCGTCCGCGGTAAACTCATCGCGTTGAAGAGCCGGTTAACGGCATAATTTTTTAGGAAACGAAACGAAATATGGCTCAAATCCGGGCAGACGAAATCTCGCGCGTGCTACGTCAGGAAATCGAGAATTACGATCAGGCCGTCAATGTGGAAGAGACTGGCTCCGTCATCAGCGTGGGCGACGGTATCGCCCGCATTTATGGTCTTGAGAGAGTGATGGCAGGAGAACTGGTGGAGTTCCCCGCTTCCGGCGTTTCCGGTCTTGCCCTGAACCTTGAAGAAGATCAGGTTGGCGTCGTGTTGATGGGCGAAGTGCAAGGCATCAAGGAAGGCGATGAAGTTCGCCGCACTGGCCGCATCATGTCCGTGCCGGTGGGCAGGGCGATGATCGGTCGCGTGGTGAATGCGCTGGGCGAACCGATCGACGGCAAGGGCCCGATCCTCACCGACAGCTTCAACGCGATCGAGCGTCTGGCACCCGGCGTTGTCGACCGCTCGCCAGTGAAGCAGCCGATGCAGACCGGTATCAAGAGCATCGACGCGATGATCCCGATTGGCCGTGGCCAGCGTGAATTGATCATCGGCGACCGTCAGACCGGTAAGACCGCCATCGCCCTTGATGCGATCGTGAACCAGAAGGGCGGAGACATGATCTGTGTCTACGTCGCGATCGGGCAGAAGCGATCGACCGTGGCTCAGGTGGTGAAGACCCTCGAAGACAAGGGGGCGATGGAGTATTCGATCGTGGTTGCGGCCACGGCGTCCGATCCCGCCGCGATGCAGTATCTGGCTCCATTCAGCGGCTGTGCGATTGCGGAATACTTCCGCGATAACTCGGGCCATGCACTTTGTATCTACGACGATTTGTCGAAGCACGCCGCCGCTTACCGCGAAATTTCATTGCTGCTGCGCCGTCCTCCCGGCCGCGAAGCGTATCCGGGCGACGTATTCTACTTGCACTCGCGCCTGCTGGAGCGGGCGGCTAAGCTGAGCGACAAGCTGGGTGGCGGATCTTTGACCGCATTGCCGTTCATTGAAACGCAGGCGGGCGATGTATCTGCTTACATTCCGACTAACGTAATTTCAATTACCGACGGTCAGATCTTTCTGGAATCGGATTTGTTCAACTCGAATATCCGTCCAGCCGTGAACGTCGGACTTTCTGTGTCCCGCGTTGGCGGTGCCGCGCAGATCAAGGCGATGCGGCAGGTAGCAGGTTCGTTGCGTCTCGACCTTGCCCAGTATCGTGCTCTGGCTGCGTTTGCGCAGTTTGGGTCCGATCTCGACAAGACTTCACAACAGCAGCTCAATCGCGGCAGCCGTCTGGTGGAATTGCTCAAGCAGCCGCAGTTTGCGCCGTTGCCCGTCGAGAAGCAGGTGCTGATTGTTCATGCCGGTACTTCGGGCATGATCGACGATCTGCCGCTCGACCAGATTCGCGCCTTCGAAGTGGGGCTGTACGCCTGGATCGAAAACGCTCATCCGTCGATCCTCAAAGACATCCGCGAGAAACGGGAATTGAGCGACGAGTTGAAGAAGACAATCAATGCGGCGTTGAAAGAATTCAAGGACCGTTTTGTCGCCGAACAGGAAAAGAAATAGTCCGGAAGACAACTGGCCATGCCTAGCCTCATCGATTTACGCCGCCGGATACGGTCGGTAAAAAACACGGAGCAGATCACCAAAGCCATGAAGATGGTGGCTTCGGCTAAATTGCGCCGTGCGCAGGAACGCGTGCTGGCGTCGCGTCCCTATGCGGAAATCTACTCGCAGATGCTGTCCGATGTCGCCGCGGCGGCAGCCAGCGCGGGGACAGTGGTCAGCCATGCCCTGCTCGCCATCCGGGAACAGAAGCGCATACTGATCGTTCTTGTAACCAGCGATCGCGGGCTGGCAGGCGCATTCAATTCGAATATCACCAAAGCCGCGCAGGTCTTTATCGCGCAACATCCCGAAGCGCAATTCCAGATCGAAGCGGTTGGGCGCAAGGGCCGCGATTTCTTCTTCCGCCGCGAAATGAAATTGTCTGGGGAACACATCGGCGTAGTGGATAAGGCTCGTTTTGCCGATGCCGCCACAATCGCGCGTAAAGTGATCGCGCTTTACGAGAGTGAAGCGGTAGACGCGGTCTATCTTATCTACAACGACTTCACGAGTGTGATGACACAGACCCTCAACATCACGCAGTTACTTCCCCTGGCTGTCTCACAGGGCGAAGAGGTGACGGATTACATCTACGAGCAGCCGCCGGAGAAGTTAATGCAGACTCTACTGCCTAAGTATGTGGAAACCGGCATCTACCGGGCCATGCTCGAGAGCGCAGCCAGCGAGCATGCCGCCCGCATGACGGCGATGGATGCCGCCACTACCAATGCAGCCGAAGTCATTGAAGGCTTGACGCTCCATCTCAACCGCGTCCGCCAGGCCAGTATTACCAAGGAAATCATCGAAATCGTCAGCGGCGCCGCCGCTTTGGGTTAAATCGGAGTTATTCAACTTATGTCCACAACTGTCGAAACTGCCGTAGGCAAAATCATTCAGGTCGCCGGCCCCGCCATCGACATTCAATTCCCGGAAGGGCAGATCCCGGTGATTTACACGGCGATCCGCATCACTTCGGAAGGTTACACCACGCCCTCTCCCATCGACATCATCGCGGAAGTGGCGCAGCACATCGGCGAGGGCCGCGTGCGCTGCATCGCTTTGCAACCGACCGAAGGTCTGGTACGTGGCATGAAAGCCGAATCGCTCGGCATCCCCGTCACGGTGCCGGTGGGACGCGAAGTTCTCGGCCGCGTGCTCAATGTCATTGGACAACCGGTGGACGAAATGGGCCCGGTCAACGCCAAACACTTTTCGCCCATCCATCGCTCGGCTCCCACCTTCGACGAACAGTCGACGGAATTACAGATGTTTGAAACCGGCATCAAGGTGATCGACTTGATCGAACCTTATCTCCGGGGCGGCAAGATCGGCCTCTTTGGTGGGGCCGGCGTCGGCAAGACCGTGATCATCATGGAGCTGATCAACAACCTCGCGATGAAGCACGGCGGCTTCTCGGTATTCGCCGGAGTGGGCGAGCGCACTCGTGAAGGTAACGACTTGTGGCTCGAGTTTCAGGAGTCTGGCGTAATCGACCCGAAGGATTTTACGAAGTCCAAAGCCGCTCTCATCTACGGCCAGATGACCGAGCCTCCCGGTGCCCGTCTGCGCGTGGCCCTTACCGGCCTCGCCGTCGCCGAGTATTTCCGCGATGAAGAAAACGCCGATGTGCTGCTGTTTATCGATAATATTTTCCGCTTCACCCAGGCAGGCTCGGAAGTATCGGCACTGCTCGGCCGCATGCCCAGCGCCGTCGGTTATCAGCCCAATCTCGCCAGTGAAATGGGGAGCCTGCAGGAACGCATTACTTCGACGAGTAAGGGTTCGATTACTTCGGTGCAGGCGATCTATGTGCCCGCCGACGACTATACCGATCCGGCCCCCGCCACCGCATTTACGCACCTCGATGCGACGACCAGCTTGTCGCGCGAAATTGCTTCGCTCGGAATCTATCCCGCTGTAGACCCGCTTGCTTCGACTTCCCGTATTCTCGATCCGCTCATTGTCGGCGAGAAGCATTATGCGACTGCGCAGCGCGTCAAGCAGATCCTGCAGCGCTACAAGGACCTGCAGGACATCATCGCCATCTTGGGTATCGACGAACTTGGTGAAGACGACCGGCTCACTGTTTCCCGCGCCCGCAAGATTCAGCGCTTCTTGTCGCAACCCTTCTTTGTCGCGCAGCAGTTTACCGGATTTGAAGGCAAGTACGTAAAGCTCGAAGATTCGATCAAGGGCTTCACAGAGATTTGCGACGGCAAGTACGACGATCTTCCCGAGCAGGCTTTCTACATGGTGGGCACCATTGAAGAGGCCGTCGAGAAGGCGGAGAAGCTGAAGAAAGCCTAGATCGTGTCAACCTTTACACTTGAAGTCGCGACGCCGGAGAAGCTGGTGGTACGCAATGATGCCACGGAAGCCCAGATCCCCGGCTCGGAAGGCATGCTCGGAATCTTGCCGGGCCATGCGCCGCTGATCAGTGAAATCGATGCCGGAGAACTGACTTACACGATGGACGGCAAGCGGCACGTTCTGGCTATCGGAAGCGGCTGGGTGGAGATCTCGAACGACAAGGTTCGTGTGCTGGTGGATTCTTGCGAGGCTCCAGACAAGATCGACGTCGCCCGTGCGGAAGAGGCGCTGAAGCGCGCCAATGAACGTTTGCTATCTCCCAAGCAGGATCTGGATCTTGCCCGTGCGCTGAACGCGGCTAAGCGGGCTTATGCGCGTCTTGCCGTCGCCCGCGGCAAGTAGACAAAAGAAGGCTGCGGTATGCAGAATGAGTCGCCAACGCCCTTAGGCTACCTCACGAGTTGCACCTGATTCCGGCCATGCCCGTTAAAGTTTTGTTTTGTGCGGGATCTAACAGGGAATTATCGATATCTGGCTTCTACACATGGTAGGTTGCCTATATATGAAATCTTTGTTTCCGATTGGGGTGCTACTGGCTTGGGCGGGGATGGCTTTGGGACAGTCGTCACAGGCCAATGTTTCCGGACTGATTAGCGATGCTCAGGGTGCGGTCATTGTAGGCGCGGAAGTCATCATCCGCAATGTGGCAACTGGCGCGGCAAACGCATCTGTGACCAACGATAGCGGCCTCTACGCCGTGCGGGCTTTGCCCATTGGACGCTATACGCTGAGTGTGGAAAAAGCAGGCTTCAAGCGGCTCGTTCGTACCAACCTGCAACTCTCGACAGGTCAAAGCCTGGAACTCAATCTGAGCCTGGATGTTGGTGCAGTCACCGAGTCGATCAGCATCACTGCCAGTGCTTCTTCGATTGAGACGCGCTCCAGCGATGTGAGCCAGTTGATTGAGTCGAAAACGATTGAAGACATGCCGATTGGCGACCGGCGCAGCATGAACATTATCGGGCTGACCGGGGCTGCCGTTTTTGTCAATTACGATGCGGGTGGCAAGCCCAATTTTTCCCTCGCCGGCGGCAGGACGCAATCGCAGAATTTCTTCATCGACGGCGGCACGGCACAGAACATGCGATTGGGAATCGGCCAGGTGGACCTCGATCCACCTGTCGAGACCGTTGCCGAAGTGAAGGTGCTTTCCAATAGTTACAGCGCTGAGTATGGAGGCAGCGCGGGGGGAGTCGTAATCGCTACCACCAAGAGTGGAACCAACCAGTTGCAGGGAACGCTATTCGAGTACTTTCGCAATGAAAAGTTGGATGCGGCGAATTATTTTGCCCCAGTCGTGAATAATCGGAGGGTGCGCGCACCGCTGCGTTACAACGTATTTGGTGGAACAATCGGCGGGCCGGTCCGGATCCCCAAGTTATACAACGGCAAGGACAAAACCTTCTTCTTTTTCGCCTACGAAGGCAGCCGGCGCAATGAAGGTGTAGTCAGGACGCTGACCGTGCCAACGATTGCGCAGCGCGGCGGCGATTTTAGCTTAAACTCCAATCCAATCTTTGATCCAG
>JBKJSR010000075.1:0-13630 GCA_046594355.1 Bryobacter sp. | reverse complement strand
CGGTTGCGAACCGGAAGCGTGATGGATACACCCGCCGAGACCATGTGGTCGAGGTCACGGATCGGAATGGGCGCGCCGGCCCGGTTCAAGCCGAGTTGATCGAGCGTGTCGTCCAATCGCGTGTAACGTAGCGTACCAACGACATTGGGAACCGCCTCGGCTTTGGCAGCCCGAGTTTCGGAGCCCCGAAGCGATTGCTCCATTCGAAGGGCAGCCAAGTCGGGGCGAGAGGAAACACCCTTGGCGAGCGCTTCGGCGAGCGTAAACACCTTTCGTGGGCTGGAAAGATCGCCTTGAAGCGTCAACGGCTGATCGAGAGCCAGTCCAGTCAGAGGTTTTATTGCAAGCAAACGGCGGGCAACCAAATTCTCGACGAGAATTCGATCAGACTCTAAACGTCCGACTTCGACTTGCAATAGACCTTGATCCACTGCCGGGGCTTCGCCCTGTTGCACTCTCGCCGAGGTGATTCGGAATACCTCGCGGGTGAGACCGAGCTGGCGATCAGTGATTTGCAGATTGCGAATGGCCGCTAGGGCATCCCCATAGCGGGATTTCACCTCTGCCCGTATCTGGCGCTCGCGCTGGGCGATCTCGAGGCCGGCCAGTTTGAGGCCCCATTCCGAAACTTCGATTCTGCGGGCACGTTTGCCCCCGAGCTCGAAAGTTTGGCTATACCCCAATGACAGTTCATTCAGGCTATTACTGCCGAAGACACCACCGGACCCAAAGCTGGTGTCGAGGGAGGGGTTGATCTTGAAAGTCGATTGCCGCAACAACCCCTTCGCCTCGTTGACTCGCTGCCGGGTCGCGAGCAGATCGGCGTTCCGGCTTAACGCCATTTCCACGAGCTGTTCGATTCGGGCGTCGATTATCTGATCAATGGGAGTAGCGATAGCTGTGGGCTGCGCGCAGACCGGTTCAGGAAAGAAGCAGACAACGAGCGCCGCCGATAGGGCGGCTCGCCGATGACGAGGAAGGGTACTTGCATTCATGTAGTAGCTCTCACAATGTTTGGCATGCTGGCGAAGACCGAGCGCAATGCTTTGTTACTTGGGTAGTCAAAACGGGTCTTCTCGTCCCGGCAGCCTCATGCCCTCCGACCAGGTCCAAATAGCAGGTAGCCGCTGCTGCATCTAACGACGGAATGCGCAGGACTCAAGACCGTGATGGAGGACAAGTGCCCGGTAATTGTCCCAGGCACCAATCCGAAATTCCAATGGTTTAGACGCCCGATCTGTGTAGATAGTAAATCTACACATACAGATGTAACTACCTATTGGAGAATGCCGGCGTTGGCGTGCGTTCGGAGTCCCGGTTCACTTTACGATTTGAAAATGAACGGAGATCTCAGACCTTGGGAGGGCGATAGAGGAGAACGGAACGCGCTTGGGGAGAGGCCAGTTCCGGGAATCCGGAAAGCAATACAGATCCGGCCACGGGAAAAAAGGTTGAGGGCCGTTTCACCATGATGTGAGTGCAGCAGCAAATGCAGGCATCATCGCCGCCGGAGACGGAAGTATCCTTCAGAGCACCGAAGGTCTCACATTGATCCAGCGCAAGCATCTCGCACGCAAATAGTTCTACTCCCGTGATCAGCAGCAAAAACATCGCAGATGCACGGAACAGAGCGTCGAGTCTCACAGTCACATTCCCAAGCTACCACAGGAGAGAGGCCGCTCTTTCCCCGGCTGGATCTCACCAGGCAAACTTCAATCTCGGGGGAGTTTTTGGCGCTCGCGGAATTTTTGAGATTTTTTTTGCGCGAGTTTGCTGGAGTTCTGAGGCTTGAAGAAGGTGTGGTTGAACGGGAGGACGCGGCAAGCGCAGCGGTTTGGCGAATGAGTAGTGGCTAGTGTTTTAGAGATGGCGGCTTTGGAGTTTTGGCAAATACCCCTGGTGGTTTGGAGCTGGGGCAGGGAATGTCGGGATTGGCACAGGGGCGGTCGATAGGCTCAGCTTCGGGGTCGCGGGGATCGAAGGTGATTTCCCAGTCCGAGAGGCCCATAAGGTAGAGCCTGGCCGTCTCGCCGGCGAGTTGATCGGATTGGCCTTCTTCTAGGCCGAGGACCTGCGGATAGTATCCGGGTTGGCGGATGATGCTGGAACTGTTGAGGATGCGCTGGAGCGGTTTCCAGCCAAAGGGGTCGCTCAAATCGGCATTGAAAGTGATGTCGATGCCGGCTTGGGGCCAGCCGGATGTGCAGCAGGAGCGGTTGAGCAGAATGACGTATTTGTCGAGGTGGGTGTTGTAGTGGATCGATGGACCCCAATGCGAATCCGTATCTTCATCCTGCCAAGGGCGCGTGGCCGGGAAGATGGGGCTGAGCCTGCCACCGAGGCCGGGTTCGGTCCATTGGCCGAGGTAAAATTTATTCACTTTACCCTTTGGAGCGAAGCGGTCTTCAAAGGCCATGCGGGCGGTTGCTACGCCTTGCGAGGAAACAGCGCCGGCGTAGTTGGTGAAGAAGAAATAAAAAAAATTGCTTTCGCGGTCAAGGATGACGCTTGCGTCGCCGTGACCGCCGGAGAAGAAGCCGTTTTGGGCGTTGCAATCACGTGGATCGCCGGATTCGAGAACAATGCCGAGATCCTGGACGGTGGCTCCGTTGTCGCGGGAGATTGCGGCACCGATTTTGGGCGCGGTGAGACCGTTACCGGGGCAGCGGAGTTCCGGTTCGTGGTGGTAGAAGAGGAAGAGCGTGCCGTCGGCATCGCGCCAAACTGCTTCAAACCAGACAGGGCTGTGTTCGGAGGAATCGAAAGCTACTTTGCGGGTTGCGCCGAGATGGAACTGATTGGGGCCGCTGCTGATGTGGGGGACGCCAGTGGAATGGAAGAGGTGCATGACGCCTGCGGACCAGAATGCGGCGCTGTTGCCGTCGATAACCGGGGGGAGTTCGACCCTGGGCGCGAGGGTGAGCGTGGCAGATTGGGGAAAGGAAGTTGAAGCAAAAATAAGAGTTAGAAAAATGCGTAAGGAATGGATTGTCATTTTGCCGGATTGTGTCAGTTAATTAGCGACGCTGATTGGAGGTGTGCCGTTACTCCGGTTTGAGATTTGAGCAGTTTTGTCTGCCGCTCATTCGTTTGATCAGGAAGAAGCCGTCTTGGCCCGCTTTGATTGGCCCGGCGATTCCAACTCAATCCAGCTCATGCCGCCGGAGGCCCAACCGGGCCAGCAGCCAAAGGCGCTCCCAACTCGAGCGTTCCCTTCTCGACATAAAGCGTCTGCGACGGAAAGGCAAAATCTGAGTCGTGCTTCTTTACGATTTCCATGATCTGCAGCAATAACTCTTCCTGTATCTTCAGAAACTCCGCATGGTCGCTTGTAAGTATGTAGGCAAACAATTCTACGTCGAGAGAGTAAGTTCCAAATTTCAGGAATTGTACCCGCCGCCCTTCCGGCGACACCCTCCCGTCGCGCTCCATTAGTAGCCGCATTTCCTCAAGCAGGCCCCGCATCCCGCCGGACTCCATCCCGTATTTCACCCCGATTGTATGCCGGAACAGGATCTGGTCCCGCTGCCCGAGATTTTCGATGTTCATCGTCGCCAATTGCCCGTTCGGAATGTAAAGCACACTCCGCTGCATCGTCCGGAATCGCGTCGCCCGCAAACCGATATCTTCCACCGTTGCGGTCGTCGCCGCAAACTGGCAACTGTCTCCCACCCGAATGCTCTGGTCGCTCAACAACGACAAGCCCCCAAACACATTCTCCAGCGTTTTCTGCGCCGCAAATGCAATCGCAATTCCGCCGATACCAAGGCCGGCCAGCGCCGCCGTTATGTCAAATCCAAAACTGCGCAGCCCGATCAGGACCGCCCCAACCACGACAATGAATTGCAACAGCCTCCGGCCCAACTGCAGGATCGATTGCGTAGAACCAAAACCGTTTCCCGCCAGACGCGCCTTGATTCGCCGGTCCAGATGCCCGATCAAACTGAAGATCATCCATACAAATGCCGCAAGCCAAAAAATAGTCAAAAGCCGCGTGTACCAGACCCGGTAAATCAACGGCAGGCCCAAGGTTCGCGAAACAAAATTATGCAAAATCAGGCCGAGAAACAACACTACAGGGAAATTGGGCCGCTTCGCAAATCCCCACTTCGCAGGCAAGAACCGCACCACTCCCAGGCTCAGCAGCCAGGACAAGCCCATCATCAGCGGCAGGGCGATCAGGATTGCCAGCAGCACCCACAAGGGCATGGACAATAAATGGTTTTCGATCAAAACCCTGGGCAAGATCCGCTCCAACGTGGGAAAACCCAATTCGGGGAATAATTGCGGTACCAACTCAAGGGTTTCCCGGCTCAGCAGCCAGATCTGTTGCCCATTTTCAGTGACGCGCACCATCTGTAAAGGGCTGGCCTGGTCATTGGCCAATACGCTGCCGATGCCCTCGCGATCCGTCGGCAAACTGTCCTCCGCGCTCCCTTCGGGCTGCGAAGTGACGGCGTCGAGATTCCCCACAAAGCCCCGATCCAGAACGAAATTCAACTGCCGCACCAGTTCAAGCCGTTCCTTGAGCGGCATGCCCTCCGGGAACTGCACATAGGCGATCGCCTTTTCAAAATTGCCGTCATGCGCACTGCGCAAGAAGCCCAGGAAACTGCTTTTCGGAGTTGTCCGCCCCAGGCGATCCAGCGCCGGAGCGGGCTTGGTCTGACCGCCAAGGACGCCCGCCAAACACAAGATTCCAATCAGGATCCGCATACTCCTCCCACCATAACCCGGATTTCAGCCAATTCTGTGGCATCCCGCTGGGTCAATCTGTGTCCCACTGCCACACCCGGTTCTTGTGAAAACTGCGCAAATGCTTTAGAATCAATGGAATACTTCGGCAGCAGACGTGCTTCCCAGTTGAGTAGAATTATTATGTCTCCCCGGCCATCCAGGCTTCCGCGCACTCTCGTACTCTTCTTGAGCCTCTTTTTGAGCGCTGTGCTTGGGGTAACTTCATCTTCGGCTGCGACTCTCGAACAGCTCTCGAACGAGCGCCTGATCGATGAATCCACGGAGATCGTGCGCGGTACAGTTGTTTACTGCAATCAAATTTATCGCCAACCCGTCATCTGGACCGTCTGCGAGATCAATGTGCGCGAGCGCTTTAAGGGTGCCGCCGCCGCCAAAGTCCAGGTAGCCATTCCTGGAGGAACCGCCGCCGGGTTGCGCCAAAGCTTCGAAGGTACTCCCACCCTCGCACGCAACGCAGAGTATCTGTTCTTTCTCTGGCAGGGGAAAAGCGGCCTGAAGCAGATCATGGGCCTCAGCCAAGGGCTCCTGAATATTGCGACCGACGAGAAGGGTAACCTAATCCTCACCCGCGCCAAAACGGAAGACCGCATGGTCGATGCCGCCGGCAATTCCATTGGCGACACCGGCGTCACCGTTCGTTTCTCCGATTTCAAAGCCAAAATTCTATCGCGTGCGGCAAACAAGGCATCGGGAGCACGGCAATGAAGTTCGCGCGTGTCCTCCCACTGATCGCGATCCTCGCCGCTAGCGCGACAGCCAGCTACCATTTCGTCCGTTACTCCAGCCGTTTTGGCTACCAGCAACCGATTTACGAGAAGTTCGACCTGAACGCGCTCATCAATCGCACTGTGCCCTACTTCCTTGTCTCCGACGGTCAGGAGCGGCTGGCCCCCGGCGACAATTCGAATGCGCTGATGAGCCAGATTCTGCTTGCCGCAAGAACCTGGAGCGATGTTTCGACCAGCGACCTGCGCCTCGCCTTTGGTGGCTATGCATCTATCGCTTCTGCACCCCAGGGTGCGCCCGGAATCGATGTCATTTTTTCCGACGACGTCCCCCCCGGCGTCATTTCCTATGCCGGCCCGACGGTCAAAGCCGAAACCGACCTCAACGCCAATACCCCATTCACCCCCATCTTGCGTTCCCTCGTTGTCTTTCGCAAAGACCTCACCAATGTCGATGGCATCGCCTACCCCAGCTATTCGGAAGCCTTCTTCCTGAACGCAATCCATGAATTCGGTCATGCGCTCGGCCTCCAGCACACCTTCACATCCTCGGCGATGTCTACCCAACTCACCCGCGCCACCACGCGCTCCAAGCCCATCGCCGCCGACGATGTGGCTGCCATCTCCATCCTCTACCCTTCGCGTAATTTCTCCAGCCTCTTTGGCACGGTCGCCGGTCGAGTCACCCAAAACGGCAACGGCGTCAATCTTGCCAGCGTAGTCGCTCTTTCGCTCAACGGAACTGCGGTTAGCACGCTCACCAATCCCGATGGAACTTACCGCATCCTCGGAGTTCCCGCCGGTCCCTATCAGGTTTATGTCCATCCCATTCCGCCTCCAGTCCGTGGACAATCCACGCCCGGCGACATCCTGCTTCCGCGCGACCCCGACAACAATCCAATCCCGGTAAACAACCGCTTCGACCTGCAATTTTTCCCTGGCACGCGCGATCCACAGGCCGCCCAAACCTTCAACGTCGCCGTCGGCCAGACTCTCGCCGACATCAATTTCACGGTCAACACGCGCAGTTCCGCACCCACGCTTTTCTACCCCACGACTTATAGTTACTTCACAAACCCCGCGACTAACAGCGGCAATTACGTGCGCCCAGCTTTCATTACTCCGCAAGTCGTCAACCCCGGCTTTATCGCCAGTGGCTTCGGGTTTGTAACCAGTGATTCGAAGCCCGTCGCCGGCCTCCGTTCCACCATCCTCGGCGGCTCTCCGGCGATCAACGGCGTCCGCGGGTTCAGCAATCAATTCATCGTCTTCGACCTCTTTCTCTCCGGCTTCCTCAGTGAGGGAGAACGCCACATGGTTCTCGACAACGGTACGGAATCTTATGTGCTCCCCTCTGCCATTCAGGTCGCGACGCGACGCGCCCCCGAGGTGATTAACGTCAACTGGATCGCTCCCGCCGCCGATGGTGCGCGCCTTGCAGTCGTCACCGCTACCGGCATCAATATCAGAACACGCGTACAGGTGGACGGAGAGGAAGCTTCGGTCCGTAGCTTCGATGAGGCGGCGGGTACCCTTACCATCTCCGTCCCCAACGCCGCCATCGGCCATGTCGGCCGCATCGTGCTCCTCAATGCCGACGGCCAGAGTTCACTCTTCCTCCGCCCCGATGCTCCGGCACAACTTCCCTTCACGGAAGCGGATGCATCGAGCTTCACCATCTCCCCGGCCAACATCACTCAGGGTTCGGAATCCGTCATTGAGATCAATTCACCCGGCGCACGTTTTCAGCCTGGCCGCGTTGCTGTCGGCTTTGGTTCGAGCGACGTCCAGCCCCGCGCCATCAGCGTTTTGTCCTCTACCCGTATTCTGGTCAGCGTATTCGCGAATGCGATTGCCCCCATCGGCAGCTTCAACGTAACCGTCCAGTCCGGCCTCAACCACCTGCAGAGCCGCAATGCCCTCAGCGTGCAGCCCTCCTCGGCAGCCTTCTTGAAGCCAGTGCTGCAGCCAGAGTCCCGCTGGACAGCGGAATCCGGCTCCTCCATCGTGATGCCGGGTTCAAACGCAATCGTACTGGTGAGCGGCCTTACTGCGGCAAATGTCAGAGCCAGCGCGACGCTCAACGATACGCAGGTGACTGTTTTCTCCGCCGGCAATGGCCGCGTCCTGCTGCAAGTTCCTTCCACATTGAGCCAAGGCTGGGCTCTCCTCAAGCTCTCGGTTGAAGGCGAAACCGTCAACAGCATTCTAGTTCCGGTTTCCGGTGCCGCCCCCAGCATCAAGTACATCGAAGGTGCAGACCAGCTCCTGATCGATTCCAATCGCCCCGCATATTCCGGCGACAATTTCACGCTTACATTCATCGACCCATCCCAAGGTGTAGATTCGGCGATACGGGCAAATGAAGTCGCGATCTTGATCGGCGAAACTCCGGTCTACACGCTGCGAGTCAACCGTAGCGGCACCGGACTGTTCCAGACTACAATCCTTACGCCAAGAGGGCTTTCCGATGGCACTTACCCGCTCACGATTACCGTTAACGGCCGCACTTCTTCTCCTATCTCTCTACCTCTCCGCAACCGCTAGCTCGGCACAGGGAAGCACGGAGATTGCTTCGGCCTGCCAATCCGAATGGCTTCCGCTCCAGACCGGTAACTATTGGGTCTATCGCATCGATTCCCGCTTTGGCTCCGGTATCCACCGTACTCATCGCGTGCTCGGTCCCTATGAGCTTGACGGCAAGGTCTGGTGCCAGATCGAAGCTGCTCCCGCAAATTACCTGCTCCGCGCCGATGCAGAAGGCCGCATCCTCCAGCGCTCTTTCTCAAGCCCTGACGAACAAGTCCAACTTGACCCCCGTGGCCTCACCCCACACACAATCTCAAGCCCCCTCGGCTTTGCCGCACCGGCTATTGAGTACTTCGCGCTTTTCCCATTGAACAGCGTTATTCCACTTACGTTCAGGGTATCGGGCGTATTTCGATGGTCGATATCTCGCGCGGCGGTTCTTCCGGCGGCTTCTCTTCGAGCGAAACTCTCATCGAAGCCTGGGTCGATGGCAAGCTCTACCGCAGTGCCGATGCGGCGCAACCAGTTGTCCAGCTCGATCTTTCCGGCAAGTTCCGCAACTGCGCCGTGCCCTGCTATTACGTAGCTTGCGGCCTCGGCACGCCGGTCGATCCCCCCAATGCGAACAAGCCGTGTCTCGAAGCCCGCGTGGCGGCCTCAAGCCTCGAACCCAACTCCAACCTTGTCCTCTCCATCGCCGCCGCCGATGGCCAACTGCGCTATGAGCGAAGCGTCCCTATCTCCAGCGCCCAGCCCGTTTATTATCAATCGCTTCCCTTCTACGATCAAAGAGCGGTGAGTACTCCAATCACGCTCTTTCCTGCGGGCGATTATTTCATTACGCTCACCGCCCTCGACCCCAATGGCAAGCCGCAAGCCTCGACCACTCGCGCGATCACGCTGAAGTAGCTCTCAGCTATTTGAGGTTCTTTTCAAACAGTTTGAAGATGCGTCGGTATTCGTCCGTCCATGAGCTGGGCTCGACGAAGGCGTGGTCCTCGACCGGGAAAGAAGCAAGTTCCCAATTTTCCTTGCCGAGTTCGATTAAGCGCTGAACGAGGCGGACGCTGTCCTGGTAGTGGACGTTGACGTCGACCATTCCGTGGGCGATTAACAGAGCGCTCTTGAGGCCCTGAGCGTGATAAATGGGTGAGCTTTTGCGATAGGCCTCCGCGTCTTTTTGCGGCTCGTTGAGGATGTTGGAGGTGTAGCCGTGGTTGTAGTGAGCCCAGTCCGTGACGGGCCGGAGCGCCGCACCGGCGGCGAAGGTGTCGGGGGAAGTGAAGAGAGCCATCAGCGTAATGAAGCCGCCATAGCTGCCTCCGTAGATGCCTATCTTTTTAGGGTTGACGCCTTGGGCGGTGGCGAGCCATTTGGCGGCGTCGAGGTGGTCTTCGAGATCCTTGCCACCCATGAAGCGGTAGATGCCGGTGCGCCAATCGCGGCCGTAACCCGAGCTGGCACGGTAATCGATGTCGAGAACTGTATAACCGGCGGCGGCGAGGATGTGGTGGAACATGTACTCGCGGAAGTAAGTGGACCACCAATTGTGGACGTTTTGCAGATAGCCGGCTCCATGGACGAAGATTACCGCAGGGCTGTTGCGGCGGGCGATAGCGGGCTTGATCAGGTGGCCGGGGATCTTTTTGCCATCGCGAGCCGTGATCTCAACCAGCGCCGGCTCGATCCATTTGCGGGCGAGGAATTCTGGAGATGGCGAGGTGGTGACCTGCATGAGTCTGGCACCGGACTTCTTCTCGCCAATGTAAACTTCGTCGGGCCTAGTGATGAAGCTGTAGATATCCGCGATGCAGGATTCGTCCGGGGAGAGCGTGATGTTGTGTTCGCCTGGGGCCGTTGTGATTTTCGTTTTAGCGCCGGTGGCGGGGTGGAGCGAGTAGAAGTGGCGATCATTGGGGCTACCTTCGCTGCTTGTCAGGTAGAAGAACTGTTTGTCCGTGGACAACTCTACGCTAGTGACTTCGTAGTTGCCGGAACTGAGTGCCTTGGAGTCGCCTCCCGCGAATGGTTGTAAGTAGAGATGGCTGTAACCGGTGCTCTCGCTCTGATAGTAGATTGAGTTGCCGATGAAGCCGATGCGGAAGATGCCCGGACCGCCGATCCAGGCGTCGTCGTGATCGTGGGTGAGGATGCGGGCCTTGGCGGTAGCAGGGTCGAGGGCCATACGCCAGAGGTCCTTGTTGTCAACCGAGCGGAGCAGAAAGACTGTCTTGGTTGCGTCGTCGCTCTGGACGAGATTGAAGACGCGGGTGGCCTTGGGCTTCTCGCCCAATGGGAGTTCGACGTTTTTGACTTCGCCGGTTGCCGTGCCGATTACAACGAGGCGGGCGCGGCTCTGGGCGTCGCCGACTTTGGTGCGGGCGTCGAGATCTTCGGTGTAGGCCGATTCGGTGATGTAGTTGGGGACGATGGCGGGCTTGATGCCTTCGGGCGTTTCGTTGAGTATGGCGATGACATAGGCGCGGTCTGAGCTAAGGCGGAGGTTGACGGCGCTATTGCGGGCGGGCAGGTAGTAGGGCTTGCGGGGGTTCTCGCGGAGACGGCGGGCGCGGGCTTCGTCCTTGAGAGCGTTGCGCTGCTTGACGATGGCCAGGAGGTCCTTTTCTTCCTGTTTGAGGAAGTCCTGGGAACTGAGTTCTTTCTTTGGGTCTTTTTTGAGTTCCTCTTCTTCTTCGGGGGAGGGCTTGCCAGTGCGGATATCGGTAAGCTGTTCGATGGAGCCGCCGGTGAGAGAGTGGAGGTAGAGGTTGTTGCCGCGCTGGTAGGAGATTTCTTTCGCGCCGGGGAGAAAGCGCGGCTGCGCTTCGATGTCGCGGGTGGCGGTGAGGTGCCTGGTTTTATCGGTTGAGAAATCGTAGAGCCAGAGGTCGCCGGACAGGGCATAGAGGCACTTTGTGCGGGACTCGTCGTAGGTGCAGTCGCCGGGCGGGGCGAGGCGGGCTTCGGCCTCGGTGAGCTTGACGAGGTTGCTGCCGTCACGGTTGACCGTGTAGGTGTCCATGGGGGCGGCGATGGCGTCGGTGTGGCGTTTCCAGTTGAAGTAGAGTTTTTGGCTGTCGCCGGACCAGCGCAGGCTTGCTGGTGTGTAACCGGAGTAGCGCGGGCCCTGCATAACGGTTTCGATCGCAAGCTTGGTCAGTTGTGCGCGCAGGGGCAGGCTGAGCATAAAGATCAAAGCGACGGAAACCAGATTGCGGATTTGCATGGATTTATTGACATCGTAGCAACCGGGGCGAGACGTTTTCTACAATGAAGAGAATGTCTTTATCGAACGAAGAATTTTACCGGATCGCGAAGCTGCCTCCCTATGTATTTGCCGTGGTGAACGAGATGAAAGCGAGGCTGCGTGCATCACAAAAGGATGTGGTGGATTTTGGGATGGGCAATCCGGATGGGGCGACCCCGCGGGTGATCGTGAACAAGCTGGTAGAAGCGGCCAGGAACCCGAAGAACCACCGCTACAGCGTGTCGAAGGGCATTCCGCAATTGCGGCTGGCGATTACAGAGCGCTATGAGCGGAAGTGGGGAGTCAAGCTCGATCCCGACAAGGAAGCGATCTCGACGATTGGCGCGAAAGAAGGGCTATCGCACCTCATGTTTGCCGTGATCGGGCCGGGGGATGTCGTGGCATTGCCGAACCCCTGTTATCCGATCCATCACTATGGGGTGATCATGGCCGAAGGTACGCCGTGTATTCTGCCTTTGAACAGTCCGGACGATTTCCTGAATCGTCTTGAGCATGTTTACAAAACCGCGCTGAAGAAACCGAAGGCCGTTCTGGTGAGCTTTCCGCACAACCCGACGACGCACACCGTAGAGCTGGATTTCTTCCGTCAGCTTCTGAATCTGGCGGCCAAACACGGAACGATGGTGATCCACGATTTCGCTTATGCCGACTTGGGATTCGATGGGTGGCAGCCGCCAAGCATTCTGCAGATCGATGGGGCCAAAGAGCATGCGGTGGAGATTTTCTCCATGACGAAGAGCTACAACATGGCGGGATGGCGCGTGGGTTTTGTGCTGGGCAATCCGAAGATGGTTGCGGCGCTGGGCCGGATCAAAAGCTATCTCGATTACGGCAACTTTCAGCCGGTGCAGATTGCTTCGATCATTGCGTTGCGCGAATGCGAAGAAGAAACCCGCAAGATTTGCAACATCTATCAGAAACGCCGCGACCTGCTGGTGGATGGATTGAACAAAGCCGGGTGGGCGGTAGAGAAGCCGAAAGGAAGCATGTTCCTTTGGGCTCCGATTCCGGAGCAGTTCCGGGCCATGGGGTCGCTTGAATTTTCCAAGCAATTGCTTGAGAAGGCGCTGGTTGCCGTGTCGCCCGGCATTGGATTTGGAGAGATGGGCGAAGGCCATGTACGCTTTGCGTTCATTGAGAACAATCACCGGACAAAGCAGGCGCTGAGCGGCATCAAACAATTCCTGAGTGCGTGAACTTACTTGAACCAGTAGCGCTGGAGGAGATCGATCTTCATCAGATCGAGGGACTGCTCGCGGAAGAGATCGAGCGCTACCTCGAGTGGTACCGGTGGGATTTTTCGGCGACGGCGAGGCTGGTGCGGCAACTGGTGACGGCGCACAGTCTGGGTGGGGTAGCACTGCTTGCCGGGGAGCGAGTCGTTGGATATTCCTATTTTGTGGTGGAAGAAAGCAAGGCGCTGATCGGAGACGCTTATGTTTGCGATCCATGGGCGAGTGCGGAGAGTGAGCGCCTCTTGATGGCGGCGACGGTTAAAGCGGTGCGGGCGTATCCGCAAGTGAAGCGGCTGGAGGGCCAGCCGATGATGCTGCGTTATGCGTATTCGCATCCGGGGGCGGAGCGGCATGAGCGGCAGTTTCTGGATCTGGAATTGCGCGATACGAGGTGGCCGGAAAACTTTAAGGCTCCAGAGGGATACCGCATAGAGCCGTGGAACTGGCGGCTCGAAGAAGATGCGGCGCACTTGCTGTACCGGGCGTACCGGGGGCACCTTGATGCCGACATCAACGATCAATACAGTTTGCCGGCGCGGACGCGCGTGTATCTTTCGAACATGATCCGTTATCCGTCTTGCGGAAGCTTCAGCCAGGAGTGCTCGTTTCTGGTTACAGACAAAAGGGATGGGCAAGTGGTTGGGGTATTGCTCTCCAGTTTGTCCGAAGTGCCCGGAGGCAAGGTGGGCCATGTAGCGCAGCTTTGTGTGGACCCGAAGGTGCGAAACCTTGGCTTGGGCAGATTCCTGATGCTGGCGGCGTTAACCAGATTTTGTGAACTGGACTGCGGGTATTCCACGTTGACGGTGACGGCTGCGAATCACGAAGCGGAGAAGCTGTATCGCTCTCTGGGCTACGTCGAGCGAACGCGGCTCGCAGCCTATGTTTGGCCCAAGTGGCCGGTGTGATTGGTGGACGCCGCACATGAGCGGAACATATTTTGCGCTTCGTTGACTCACTCCGCAAAAGAACTTCGCACCTGTTAATGAGCCCACCGGGACCGGAAGGGAAATCGGGGCTAAGAGCAATACTGTTCACTTAGAACATTTTCATGCTATTCTGTTTTAGGGACTGGAGGCCCTCGGAATGGCTCGTACGATTGCGTCCTTGCCGAC
>JBKJSR010000023.1:0-4739 GCA_046594355.1 Bryobacter sp. | reverse complement strand
GCCAGCTAAAAGTAGAATGAGATGAGCGCGTCGACGCGGTTGCGGCCCTGGAGCATAGCATTCGAAGGGTTCAAGAAGGTGTAGGTGTAGCGGAATTCAGGGAGGAAGTGGATGCGGCCTTTGCGGTAGTCGAGGCCGCCACCGAGAACGATTCCACCGATGATTGGGCTGCGGTGATCAGACGACTGGCGGTGGGTGCTGATTTCTCCGGTGCTTGTGTTGCGCGTTATCACGGACGCCTGGAAGCTTTGCCAGGAAGTGTCGAGCGAATAGCCATTACTGAGGAAGGGCCGCAGTTTTTCCTGGCGGGCACGGAATGTGTACTTGCCGAGAATTGGGAGGGAGAGGTTGTGGGCGCGTGTGCGAGCGAAAACGTTGAGGGTTTCGAGAGGAACAGCCGAATTCGCGGAGCCAAAGAGGTTGTAGGAATTGCCGATGCGGCGGTAGAGAGGGTTGACGACGAGCGACAGGTGGTCGGTTGCGCGATATTCAAAAACGGGGCCTATCGTATAGCGACGGGATTCGTTATTCGAGCCGTAGTTTGAGGTTCCGCTGCCGATGATTGGAACGCCGCCAGTGACCCCAAAGGTGAAGCGGGAGTCTTGAGCGATGAGAGGAAGGCTGAGGAAGAGTGCCAAGAGGGAACGCATATACGTCTTGAGGTGCACTTTGCCTGCCTGGCGCTAAGCGGTTGTAAACAGAGGCAGCTTACTGGTTTAGGCTGTGACGGCGAGCTGACAGGTGGCCCGCTAGCGGCGTTTTTGCTGATCAAGGTAGCAGGTGCAGCAATCGGTGCAGCGCTGGCAGCGCTCGCATAGATGCAGGCCGCAGGCGTCCTTGGTGCAGTAGACGCAGATCTCGGTCGAGGCCTCCTTGCAGATGTAGCAGTCGAAGGTCTTTGTCGGTGACAGGGGTGGGGCGGCTGGGGTCATTTTTTCTTTGCCGGAGGCGGGGCGGGCGAGTTCTTTTCGACGCGGCAGCGTTGGGCTTCTTTGAGCAACACTTCGTTCTCGCGGTCGCGAAGAGCGGCGAGGTCGAGAAGATAGTTGCGGAAGCGATCACGCGCCGGAGCGCTTTCGACGAAGCGGGCTTCGATTCGGTCGCCGATCTCTGGAGTTTCGAACTTGCGGACCGCCTCCATTACAGAACGCTGCATGGAATCGAGCGAGTCGAAGCGGAGAAATATCTCGAGGGCGATGGAGAGCTTTTCGGGCGTTTGACGCAGATCTTCAAGCGCCAGCGTCAGGCTCTTGAGCTGGGCCTGGATCGATTCGAACTGGGAAAGATAAGCGGCTGCGACGCCACGCGAGCGCCAATTGTTCAGGTCGATCTTGTCGAGTTCGGGAGAAATGGCGGCGAAGCGTGTTTTCAAATCTTCGAGCTGCTGGCGTACGTTCCATTCCGCAGGAATACCTTGGGCATAAACACCTTGGGCATAAACAATAGTGCCAAAGAGGAATACGAGCAGACGCATTAGACACCTGGAGGAGGAGGGGGTGGCGCGGAAGGAGGCGGCGCGGGGGCACCGGAATCGCCTGGCAGGCCGCCGGGGATGCCGGTAGGACCAGGAGAAGGAAGTGGTGAAGACCCGCCGCCGACTCTCGGCTGGTTGAGCCAGATGTCGCCCATCACACGCAATAGCTTCTGGAGGACTTGGCCGCGATCGTAGCTTTTGGCCGCAATGGGCTGGTTCTTGTAGACGCGGAGGTAATCTCCGCCGTTCAGGATCTTTGCTTCGCCGAAGGGCATGAGGGCGTGCTGCACTGCCACCCGGCCTTCTTCAACCAGCACGAGTGTGACGTCGTCGTCTTCAACCGTAACGTCGAAGGTGGTGCCGCGAACGGAGATCACCGCCGAAGGCGTCTGAATGCGATTGGGGTTCGGCGCGCCGTTCAATTTTTCGATGTGAACTTTGATGCGTCCGATCCAGAGGTCGAGCAGCTCACGCAAGTTACCCTGGTTGCTGCGAAAGGTAGCGCGGGAGTTGGGGAAGATCTCGAAGATGCTGCCATCCGGCACCTGGATTTTTGCGTATCCATCAAGGCCGGTGACAATTTCCTGCTTCGGATTGATCGTATCGCCAACGTTGATCGCCCAAGGAGTTTCATCCTTGAGAACCTGAACTTGGCCCTGCGCGTGCAGCACCCTCCCGGTAGATCCCGGTGAAATCGGCATCAGTTGCGCCGAAGACACGGAAACACAGGCGAGGCTGAAAACCGTCGCGAGGACACCGGGTTGGAAAAAAGTACGAAGCACTATATAGATTCCAATGCTATCACCAAAATTATCGAGCAATTCAACATCCGTTATATAAGTTGTGAAACCGTAGAAGCAATCTTCCGTCCTATCAACAGTTCGGCAGAAAGATTGCCGATCATAAGAGTAGAGTCGGTGTTTACAATGGAGAGATTCATGTGTCGAATTGACACACAGTTGCGAGTCGTGTTTGCCACGCTGTTTTTATTGCTGGTGGCGCAGGAGGGGTATGCGCAGACCTATGAATTTCCGCTGAACTGGCGGGCGATTGGAACTACGGTAGTATACAACTCGCGGGCGGGCTTGTCTGGTGGCACGGCGGCGGGGCTTTGGTTCTCTTCCGAGGGGGATGCTCTGGAGCTGCAACTGGAGAATGGGCGAATCTTCCGGACCAGTGACTTCCTGAATTGGGCGCTCGTTTCGAAGGCGGGGAGCCGGGCTGGAGTGGCGGCAAAAGTGGTTTATCGCTTGCCGGAAGCGCGGGCAAAAGCTTTTTCCGCACCGGGGAATCCATACCGGGCCTATGCGGCGGGGCGCTTTTTGTGGCGGAGCGACGACACGGGCAAACACTGGGTGAACTTGGTAGCAGAGGGTGAAACGCGGTTAATCGGCGAAAATGTACGGTCGATTTCTGTTTCGCCGCTCGATTCGGACCGGGTGGCGGTGCTTACAGAGGAAGGGGTCTGGCTGACGGTGGATGGAGGACGGGCGTGGTCGAGTCTGAATCCAGGTTTGCCGAATCTGCGTTTGAGCCGCCTGGTAGCGGCACCGCAAGCAGGCCGGGGATTGATTGCAGAGTGGGAAAATGGCGGGCTCGTTGAGTGGGTGCCGGGGGCCAAGGCTGCCTGGGTAGCGCGGGGACCAGTTGCAGCCAAGCGGGATGGATTGCGTTGGATGGATGCATTGCGGCCGGAGTTGCGGCTCGAAGTGCGGCGGCAAGGGCGGGCGCGGGTGTTTCGCAGTTTGAATGGCGGCTTGCAATGGGATGATCTGACCAGCGATCTGGAGGGTCAGGAAATACTCGGCTTGGCGGCGGACCGGGCGAGCGGGGCGATTTATGTGGCGACCGAGCGGGGGGTGTTTTACACATTGAATAACCTGGAGTTAGCTTCGGGGCCGACGAGCTGGATTCGTCTGGGCGGGAATCTCCCGAGGGAAGCGGCGCTCGACGTTATGCTCGACGAGGGGGGCAATTTTCTGTACGCGTCGATCGCGGGGGAGGGCGTGTTTTTGACTTATGCGCCCCATAGGCGGCGTAATCCGGCCATGATCAGCGCGGCGGACCTGAATTCGCGAGGAGCGGCGCCGGGTGGATTGATGTCGGTGTTGGGGATGAAATTGACACAGGTGCAACTAGCGGGCAAGGCACTACCGATTCTGTCGGCGACCTCGGACGAAACGCAGGTGCAAATTCCATATGACGCGGTAATTCCCTCACCGGCGCTTGAATTGAGCGCCGGGAGCGGCAATGTCCGTATGGATCTTGAGTTGAGCGAGACTGCCCCGGTGATCTTTACGGATCGCGATGGTGCGCCGATAATGCTCGATGCGGAGAGTGGCGATCTCATCGATCCGGCGGTGGCATTGCGGCCGGGGATGCGGATACAGATTTTGCTGACGGGTTTGGGCAAAGTGGAACCGGCCTGGCCTACGGGAGTAGCTGCGCCGTCGCAGAATTCACCGCGCGTCATGGCACCCGTGCGGGTGTGGTTTGCCGGACAGACGCTTGAGGTGTTGAAGGCGGAACTGGCGGGCGGCTATGTTGGCTTTTATGCGGTAGAAGCGAAACTGCCGCCAGTGCTCGACGACGCATTGCAGCCTTTGCAGGTAGAGGCGGGTGGCAAGTTCTCCAATACCATATTGATCCGCACTGCTTTCAATTACCGATGAGTGTTCCATTCCCACTTCCAAAAATTTTCTAATCCAAGCGTGGGCCTGAAGGTGGGTGGGGAAGCTGGGACTCCTTTCTGAAGTCTTTGGGGTCATTTCGTGGGGAGGGAGACTCATCGTCGGCCCGGCATTTCCACCACTCTGGCCTTTGCTTTGTCATGCGTTCTTGCGCTCCTGCCGGAAGCCCAGGAAAAGTTTGCACTTGGCTTGTTTCATGAGCCGGGCAGACTCGGTATCGCAGTGCGAGTTGGCGATCCGGTCCAAGCTCTCGATGCTAAGTTCCTGTTCGAGATAGCTTTGAAAGCGCACACCAGTTCACACAAGGTCTCCCACAGCGTGGCGTAGCGCCGGTACACGAACTTTTCTTTGCCGCGCGCGTCGGTGATCCGTTCCGGCTGTCCTCAGGGACGATGGAAGTTCAGATAGGGATTGAAGCTGCGCTGATAGAAAGAATCGATGTCTTGGGCCTGCTCCCGCGCGATGTAGCCATAGCCCATGTGCTTGCGGATCACCGCTCCGTTTTTCGATTCCACCAGGCCGTTGTCGTTGTTCCTGCGCGGGCGCGATTTGGTCTGCTCGATCAACATTCGTTT
>JBKJSR010000706.1:0-7117 GCA_046594355.1 Bryobacter sp. | reverse complement strand
GTTGTCGGCACTCGCCGACGGCTTTGCGCTGTAGCTATATTTCTTGACGGTATCGCGCACTTCCCACTGTTCGGCGCGGAGGTCCATTTGCGGGACGACACTGAGTCGCGAAAGCCGCTCGGTAAAGGGCTCGGGGACTTCGCGGATGAAGCGCGAGGTCAGTGCGGGTTCTGGGATGCCACCACCATATTTGCGGCGCATACGGGCCCAGGTGAGATACAACTGCTGGCGGGCGCGCGTCATTCCCACGTAACAAAGACGGCGCTCTTCTTCCATCTGGTTGTCATCCTGCAGAGCGCGGGAGTGGGGGAAAAGCCCTTCTTCGAGCCCGGCGAGGAAGACAATCGGGAACTCGAGACCTTTGGCGTTGTGAATCGTAAGCAACGAGATTTGCGATTTCTCATTCACGGAATCGGCATCGCTCACAAGAGCGGCGTGGTCGAGAAAGTCGCCAATCGATTCGCCGCGATCAGAGGCTTCGGCGGCGGCGTTGACCAACTCGCCCAAGTTGGCGATGCGGCCGTCGTTTTCGGGCGTTGGGTTGGCTTCGAGAGTCTTAATATAGCCGGTGCGGTCCAGCAGTTCGCGCAGCAGAACTACAACACTCTTGTTTTCGAGGTCATCGCGCAACTCGAGGATCATCTTGCGGAAAACATCGAGCGCGGCTTCGGCGCGGGCACCGAGCGAGTGGGCTTCAATCTGTTGGCCGATGGCTTCCCAAGGACTGATTTTATTGGCCTGGGCGAATAGATCTACCTGGTCGAGCGTCGTTTTGCCGATGCCGCGGGCGGGTGTGTTCACGACCCGGAGAAAGGCGATGGAGTCGGTGGGATTGACGAGCAGTTTGAGGTAGCTGAGCGCGTCCTTGATTTCGGCGCGCTGGTAGAAACTCAGGCCGCCGACAATGGTGTACTTGCGCCCATAGCGGCGGAGCGCTTCTTCAATCTGGCGCGATTGAAAGTTCGTGCGGTAGAGGATTGCGATCTGGGCGGAGCGATCGCGGTCGAGAGTTTTATCGATGCGGTCGGCGATCCAGAGGGCTTCGTTTTCGCCATCCAACGCTTCGTAAAGGCCGATTTTGGGACCGGCGGATTGTTCGGTCCAGAGGGTTTTGCCCTTGCGCTGGGTGTTGTTCGCGACAACGGAACTGGCCGCCTCGATGATGTTTTTGGTGGAGCGGTAGTTTTGCTCGAGACGAATGATTTTTGCGTTGCGGTAGTCGCGCTCGAAATCGAGGATGTTGCGGATGTCGGCACCCCGCCACGAGTAAATCGACTGGTCTTCATCACCAACGGCGACGACGTTGCCGTGGCTGTCGCTGAGCAGGCGCATGAGTTCATACTGGCTGCGGTTGGTGTCCTGGTATTCATCGACCATCACGTAAGCGTAACGACGGCTGTACAACTCGCGCAGGGTAGTGTCGTGACGCAGCAGACGGACGCTCTCGAGCAGCAAATCATCGAAATCGACGGCATTGGCCTGACGCAGACGGGCTTCGTATTGTTCGTAGATCACCGCCATGCGGGCGGCCTTGGGATCTTTGGCGTCTTTGTGGAGGTCTTGCGGACCCTCATGGTGGCTCTTGGCATGGCTGATGCGGGAGAGCGCCGCACGGTGTTGCATGAACTTTTCGTCGAGACCGAGGCCCTTGAAGATCTGTTTGATCAGCGCCAACTGGTCGTCGTCGTCGTAAATATTGAACTGCCGGGTGAAGCCGTGGCGGATATCGGCGAGTCGGTCGCCATCGCGGCGCAGCATTCTGACACAAAAAGAATGAAACGTCGAGACGAAGGGCATGTCATAGTTTTCGCCGGTATCGCCCAGCAACTGATGCACGCGTTCTTTCATTTCCTTGGCAGCTTTATTGGTAAAGGTCACGGCCAAAACTGCGTAGCCGGGTACTTTGTGGGCATGAACGAGGTTGGCCATGCGATGCGTGATCACGCGTGTCTTGCCGGATCCAGCACCAGCCAGGATCAATAACGCGCCATCGCCGTGGGCTGCGGCTTCGCGTTGCGAAGGATTGAGGCCATCGAGAAAGTCCATTGGATTCAGTTAGTTAGGAAGAGACACGCGGGTCTCTCCCAATTTCTAATTTTAGCATGAGCCGTCGGGAATTCGTTTTCCCGGAGGAGTTTTGGGTAGCGGCGAATTCCAAGATAGCCTCTTTAGTGGGCATGAAAATACCCGCATAATAGTGCGAGATCACCCTCCTTTGGGGTATTGAGTACCAGCGTCAGTACTAGTACAAAGGACATATGTCACGAGCTAAGACCTCCCCAACTTCAACAGAGATGCTAGATGTTCAAAAGGAATTGAATCGTCTGCATCGACGTCGGCTTGCTCTTCTAAACCTGATCCGTTCTGTAGAAGAATATCTGCTGATAGCAGATAGCCAGGATTCGTTGCTCAACGAAATCCCCCAAAAGCCAAACCTTCGCGTTGTGTATACGAGGGCCTTAAAGGAGATGATGGCCTGAAGGGCTAGTGGAGCACACCGAGCTTTTCCAGAGGCCAATAGACGAAAACGGCTTTGCCGTAGATGTATTCCCTGGGGACGGTCCCCCAAGATCGGGAATCATTCGAAGCGCTGCGATGATCGCCCATCACGTAGTATTCGCCTGCTTTTACGCGGAGGCGCGGAGCACTGATGCGATCCAGGAATTCCTCGGGAACATAAGGTTCTTCGATCCGGGATCCATTGAGAAGCACTGCGCCTTCTATCACTTCAACCCAGTCTCCCGGGACGCCGATGATGCGTTTGATGTAGGACTTGGAGGTGTCGCCCGGATAGAGAAAGACAACCATGTCGCTGCGGTTGATCTCCGCGATGCCGAAGCGGTAGGTAAACTTGTTGATGAAGATCCGTTCCTGATCGATCAAGGCGGGCATCATGGATGTGCCCTCGACCTTGACAGGCTGATAGAGGAAGAGGATGATCGCGACCGCGATGAGTACACTCAACACCAGATCGCGCAAGAAGAATCCTGCCGAAGCGACGGGGGTTGAAGCCGGAGAAGGGCTGTCGGTTTGCGGAGTTGGATCTTCGGTGTGGTTGGTCATACCCGCCTACAATGAGGAAGACGTAATCGAACAAACTTTGTTGCGTCTACCCATAGGCATTTTCGCGCAAGTTGTGGTCGCGGACAATGGGTCGAGCGATGAAACCGCAAATCGGGCGCGTTTGGCGGGTGCGAGAGTGAATTCGATCGCGGAAAAAGGTTATGGCGCGGCTTGCCTGGCCGTATTGGCGGAAGCACCGGACGACGTGATCCTGGTCTATCTGCAGGCGGACGGCAGTGAGGATGCAGCCGAAACTACAATGCTGATCGAGCCGATCCTGAAGGGAGAGGCGGACCTGGTGATCGGATCGCGTGTGCTGGGAGTAGCAACGCGGGGAGCATTGCGGGCACACCAGCGTTTTGGCAATTGGCTGGCGACGCGGATGTTGAACCTGATCTGGGGGCAAACGGCTACCGACTTGGGGCCTTTTCGGGCGATTCGGGCGGGAGTCTTGCGCAAGCTCGGCATGCGGGATCGCAACTACGGCTGGACGATCGAGATGCAGGTGCGGGCGGCGCAATGCGGGTTGCGCGTGGTGGAGGTTCCGGTGCGTTATGGATTGCGGCTCGCCGGAGAAGACAAAGTAAGCGGAAACTGGCTGGGGAGTATCAAGGCGGGAGCAAAAATCCTTTGGGTAATTGCGCGCAGCCTGATTCGTCCCGACTAAGGGAAAGTGCGGGATCAGTGCGCAGGACGCGAGCGGCTGGGAGGGCGGCAGCCAATGTGTAGGGCGGGCGTGTGTCGCGGCATTGTTCGGTCTTTTGTTCGGCGAGATGAAAGGCGAGTTCAGCATCGAGTTGGTGGTCGAGGTCTTTCTTTTGAAAGAGGGACCGAAAGTGGAGTCGGAGGCGGTGCAGGTATAGCATGGGTGCATCCTTAGGCGTGCCTGGCGACGAGGGAGACGGCCGCGGAGAGACGCTTCCACTCGTTGCGTTCGTGGGCGAGTTGTTTCTTTCCCGCTTCGGTGAGGGAGTAGAACTTGGCGACACGGGCGGATTCAGTGGGTTTGGTTTCGGCCACGATCCAGCCTTACTGCTCGAGGCGGTGGAGGGCCGGGTAGCGTGAGCCCTGCTGGACGAGAAGGACGTCATTCGATACTTGCTGGATTCGCGTGGCGATCGCCCAGCCGTGAACAGCGTGGTTCGCCAGCGTTTTCAGAATGAGGAGGTCCGGGGTGCCCTGGATGAGATCGGATGGTCGGCTCACACTATGCTTATCTACAAGCTTGTAGATAAGCATAGTGTCTAGCTGCAAAAATGGGACGAAGCGGCAGCGTTAGCGGATCGAAATCAGCTCGACATCGAAAATCAGGGCGGCGTTTGGCGGAATGTCAGCGCCTGCGCCACGCGATCCATAAGCAAGTTCCGACGGGATATACAGCCTGTACTTGGCACCCGTGGCCATCAATTGAAGACCTTCTGTCCAACCCGGAATCACCCCATTGAGAGGGAATGAAATCGTCTCTTTGCGCTGATAGCTGGAATCGAATACTTTTCCGCTAAGCAGGCGCCCCTCGTAATGCACTTCGACAGTGCTGGTTGCGCCCGGTTTTGGCCCGGTTCCTTCGCGCAATACTTCGTACTGCAGGCCAGTGGCCGTGGTCGTGATGCCATCTTTTTTGGCGTTTTCTTCCAGAAATTTCTTGCCGGCTTCCATTGGTTCTACTGTTTCTCCCGAATTTTGATTTTTCAGAATCCACACGACGGCTGCTACAAGCAGCACTGCCATAAGGATCAAAAGTCTGTTTTTCATTTTGGTTTGTGGCTTCTGTGCTGCATGAAGCCGGGGCGTGATCCACCCATAAAGCAAGGTAGCATGACTCCAATGATCCTCCTTTAACGCAAATCGCGTCCCGTGATCAGCTTGCAAACAGCGGCAACAGGCAAGCCGCCGGCTTCGAGCACAGACTGGTGATAGGCGGCGAGATTGAAGTTTGGGCCTTTGACTTCACGGGCGATTTCGCGCATGCGGATGTGGTCGCGCCAGCCGGCAAAGTAAGTGACCAACTGCACGCTGGAGAGCTTGGCGCGCTGCAGCTTGCCGGCGGCTTCTTCGCGTTCCTGAAAAGTATCTTCGATCATGAGGCGCATTGCTTCGTCGTCGCTCATGCGGCCGGTTTGCAGTTTGATGTCGAGGATGGCATTGGCAATCATACGCAACTGCTGTTTGAGGAATGTGAGTTTGAGGTTTGGATCATGGTCGAGATATCCCTCTTCGAGCAGCATCTGCGTGGAATAAATAGCCCAGCCTTCGACATAGGCCCCGTTGGCAAAAACGCTGCGGAGAAGGCGGCGGCCGCGAGGCTCGACGCGATTGGCGTATTCAAACTGCACATAGTGGCCGGGCATGGCTTCGTGGATGGTGAGCAGCTTGAGGCCATAGAAATTGTATTCGCGCAATTTCGATTCGACACGCTCGGCGGGCCAGTTTGCGGGGATGGGTGTAAGCCAGTATTGAGCGCCGAGAGTTGGGTCCATGGCCGGTGCGGGATTGAAGCCACCAACGGAATAAATGCCGCGCATGAAAGTTGGGGTCTCGATCACGCTGAGGTTCTTGTTTGGGGGTAACTTGAGCAGGCCTTTTTGCTGCACGAAGGCAGTAGCTTCGGCAAGGTCGCGTTTGGCGTTGTTGAAGTAATCCTCGCGGGTGCCGCGATTTTTTGCGATCTCATCAAGGCGCTTGCGGATGATCGGATTCAAGTCGCCCTTGCCGGACCAGCCGCAAAGGCGGGCCATCTCTTCGCGGGTTCGCTTCAGCTCCGTCTCAGCGGCGGCGAGGAGCTGGCCGGGCACTTCGGAAGTACCGAGAGTGAGTTGGAATTTCTTCTCGTACTTGACGGGGCCGAGCCGCCAGTCGTAGTCTTTCCCCTCCATTTCCTTGGCCAAGAACTGGTTGAACTGCAGAATCGCCTGGGTGGCTTTGGATGCGGCGGCATCGAATTTCTTCGAGATGGCGGCGGGACGTTCTTTCTGAAGCATCGCGATGAGCTCGATGTTGCCACGATTTTCGGCGATAGCGACTTCGCGCCAGACCTTGGGAGAGGAGATTAGATTCGCTTCGGCTTGAAGGACCCGCGAAGGGATGCGTTCGAGGCGCTTCAGAATGTCGTAAAAGCGCTTATTGCGCGGGCCGTATTCTTGCGCATACGGCACGAAGAGCGCATTGCCAATCACCTCGGCGTACATTTGCGGGGCGTGGGTCCAGACGGCGACTTCTTCGATTTCAAAGCGGGCGAGGCTGATCAACTGACGAACAAGCTCGAAGTCGGCGCGGTCTTCGGGGCTCAGCTTTTCGGGGATTACATCGCGCTTCAGACCGTTGGTAAAACGTCCGTAATAGGCGCGCTGGCGGGATGCGGTTTGAGGAGAAAATTCGTCGAGCAGCTCGTCGAGAGGGACGCCATTGTGGCGGTGGTACCCGGCGGCGGTGGCAGCAGAGGGAGAGAAGGTAAGAGAGTTTAGGACGAACTCTTCGGCGATAGTGGAGAAGCGCGGCGGTTTAGTGGTGCAGGAGCTGAGGCTGAGCAGTGCCGCGAGAAGAAATACAGAGCGCATGAACTTAGGATGTCACTTGAAGGGGCCAACCAGATGCGCGGCGATCCAACCGCCATAGAAATTGTCAGCCTGCGCACTCACTTTTTCGCCGTCTACAAAGCAGGCTTCTCCGCACTTTACGCGCCCGGGCGCGGGTAATCCCAAACGGATTCCTTCTCACTTATGCCCCAATGAATGCGGTTAGCGGGACGAATCGCTATTTGTTTCGAAAGATCCCCTGGGTTCTTTGGCTTTCAAGTTTGGGTCGATCTTTTGGAGTTCGGCCATAGCCTTACGGAGAGCTTCAGCTTTGCCATTGGGCCAGGCTTGGCCTTTATTCTGGTTGTAGGCGATGGAGAACTCTTCCACAGCTTGAACGAGTTTGTTAAAACGCTCCTCAAAGCGGCGAAGCTGTACTTTTTGCAGGTAGGAGCTGGGTCCGTTATTGGGCGAATCGTTCACAACCGATACCTGGCTGCGGGCAACCATGACGGCAGTTCCCTGTGCCCGCCCGGCGTCCG
>JBKJSR010000598.1:0-2685 GCA_046594355.1 Bryobacter sp. | reverse complement strand
GGTCGACGGCTTCAACCTCTCGCGCACGGTGGTGCCGGAGTGCTTCGACGACTTCATCGCGCTGGTGGTGCCGCAACTGCAGGAGCGCGGGGCTTACAAGACCGAATACGCCGAAGGTACGTTGCGCGGCAAGTTGTTCGGCCACGACCGGTTGCCGGCCAGCCACCCGGTGGCGGGGTATCGGGTCTGATTTGCAAGGACAACATCAGCGATGGTTACGTCTGGCATGCAACACCGGCCACTTGCCGGGTTCGGCGATTGCGTTGATGATTGAAACGCAACGCCAGAAATCAAGACAATGGGCCGAACGGGCAATGCAGGAGGAAGAGATGCCAGGATTCATTCCAAACCGCCAGCTGATCCCGCAGCGGGGTTTCCACGACAAACCCGGCAGCGGCGTTCGCGAGTTTGTCCCGGCAGCGGCAGATATTACGTTAAAGGGCAAGCGCGAACATGGACGACCTCACCAAGATTCTGCTGACCTCGTCGCTCACGATCATTGGCGCCATCTTGGTGTTTGTTGCGAGTCAGATTCTCGGAAAACTGGTCATCGAACCGATCCAAGACTTAAAGAAAACACTGGGTGAGATTCGCTACGCGCTTGTATTCCACGCACAGGCCATCATGACCCCGGTGGGAGACCGCGAGGGAGAAGACAAAGCGTCGGAGGCGCTTAGAAAGCTGGCATGCGATCTGCGTTCGAAGGTCGGGGCTGTCCCGTTCTATGACCGATGGGCAGCCATTTCTCGCGGCTTCCTGCCAGCTCAGACGAACGCGTTCGAGGCATCCAAGCACCTCATTGGTCTTTCGAACTCCGTGCACCAAGAAGACAGATCAGATAAAAACAGCAAGCGCCTCGCCAAAATCGAGCGACTTCTTGGCTTCGAGCCTATTGACGAATAGCGTGGAATTGCCCCTTAACATGTCAGTCAACGCGGACGCCCAAGTGCGTCCGGCCGCTGCGCGGCCACCTGGTCTTGGTCGCCGGTTACCTCTACGTTAAACGTCATGAACACCGACGCGCCGAGCGCAACGATTCCTTCTGACCGACTGGGTCCCGCTGGCGTGGCCGGGGAACTCGTCGTCGTCGCAATAATGGAGAACGAAACGCGACGAGACGAGGACCGTCTCCATGATGAGACGGTTAGGCCCTTCAAAGTGTTTGCACGACTGGGCAAGAGCGCTCTGGTAACGGAAAGCGTCAAGGGTGACTTCGGCCCCGAAGACGGCGAGTCGTACGTCATCTTGCCCCCGGAAGCAGTTGCCGGTCGCGTCCAGTGGGGCGGCTACATGATGGAGTTCAGGAAAAACGGCAGGGGAGAAAAGTCGCTGGTCGAGTTCCAGTGCGCGGCTACCAGCCTCCGGGAAGCCAAGACTGCTTTCCTCAAGTTTGCACTTCCCTTCTTGGACCATCTAGCTTACGCGATGAACTGCCCTGTTTTCGTGCAGACCATACGAGTCGAGGACATGAACAACCAGGTCCAGTCCATCGACTATGTATCACCGTACCGGAAAGCACTGGTGACGCAGCCGCTCACGGACATTCCAGGCGAGCTCGCTCCCGTGTTTGCCATGTACCGAGACGCAAAGAATTCTCACAGTGACTTCTATAAATTCCTCTGCTATCACAAGATTCTGGACGGTCTCCTGGGCACGCTTCGCGCCTCAGCAAACACTTCGGCCCGAAAGCAGAAGCTCGAGCTGACCAGGCACAGAGACCTCGTGCCGGATCATCCCGAAATCGCGCCAACGTACCGGGCGCATATCGGAACACCGATCAAGTTATTCTACGATGACGTTCTTACGCCGCAGTTCCGGAATGCCATCGCGCATTTCATAACGAAGGACGGTGCGATCCTCAATCTAAGTGACACTTCCACACTATCCAAGCATTCGGAGATCATGTTCATTTCGGAGCTCTGCGTAAGAACTATGGTTGAGTCGCACCTGGAGTTACTGCGCCAGTTGGCGCCGAAAGTGACGTCTAACAGGTCGTAGATGAACTCCCCTATAACGGCAAGAAACTGATCGACGTTTTTGGCTGTTTGGAAACGCATGCAGTCGTATATCCGGCATCTGTGGTGGGCTCGCAGTGGCCCGTGCCGACATGGAATCTGCGCACAGGGTGCCAATCGGTACGAGCGGCTGGCAAGCAGCCGGAACTGTTGTCGGCATCGATGTGTGATGGTGCGAACCTGGTGGGCATGAGGGATCGATCAATCTCGTCGCAACGCGGGAAGAGTTTGGGGTCCTTCTCTGGTGACGGCTTTCAGGCATGTACCGCGAGCGTTTGTCGCCCAGTTTTTAGCGAGCGAATGCGGCTCGAACTCATTCATTCGCCGAGCACTGCTCGAGGCCCGGCACTTGTTCCGTATCCGTCTTTGACGTATAGTTATGAGAAGTGTTCACCCTCATCGAAACGCCTACGTTTGCCGCCGACGCAGACAAGCTCTGGGGTGAAGATGAGCGGCTGGAGTTCTTCGAGTGGATCGCGAATCACCCAGACGCTGGAGACGTTGTTCCTGGAAGCGGCAGTTGCCGCAAAGTCCGTTGGTCTCGTGCCGGTTCTGGGAAGCGAGGCGGAGTCCGAGTCATCTATTTCACGCGCATGGCCGCTGAAGAGATCTGGCTTCTGTTGCTCTACGCCAAGTCGGCTCGAGACAACATCCCTGGTCACCTGCTCAA
>JBKJSR010000438.1:0-12520 GCA_046594355.1 Bryobacter sp. | reverse complement strand
AAACCGGGATGGTGGGCGGTCACGGATTCGAACCGTGGACCCCCTGCGTGTAAAGCAGGTGCTCTAACCGACTGAGCTAACCGCCCCTCATTTACTAGGATACGCTATTGGGCGACCGAAACGCTGACTTGCATGCGATCGGCGTTACCGCTGCGATCCAGGGCGGTAAGAATGAAGGTGGTGGTTTTGGTGATCGGAGCGACGAAACACTGGTTCGCTCCAGGGCGGAGGGGGCCCGGGGCGGGCGGGGTGAGCGAGAGGCTCACAACTTCGGGGCGGGTGGAATAACAGAATTGGACCGGGGTTCCACGAGCAACTTTGGCGTTACCCATGACAGTGAAGTTGCTGATTAACTGCGCGGCTGATGCCCGCGGCGGGGTGGGGGCGGGGGCACCGACGTCGACTTTAATGGATTGCTGGACTTCGCCACCAGGACCTTTCGCGGTGAGGGTGTATTCCGTGAGGCGGGTTGGGGTGACGGAAAGGCAACGGTTGAGGGCGGGCTTGAGGGTATCTTCGTAGGGAGCGAGGGCGACTTCGGTGGCGTTGTCGGTGCCGTAACAGAGAGTGGCGGCGGTGCCGCGGGGGACAGGGTTGGCGGTGGGATAAAAATGGGTGATTTTCGGTAGCTCGAGGGCGACGACGGGGCGAGGTTTGGCGGGTTCGGCGCAGGAGACGACGAGGAGGGGGAAGAGGATAACGATAGTCTGTTTCACTCTCTTGAGTGTAAATGGTTGCGGGGCGGCCGATGTTTTGCTAGTCTAGTGACTGACCTCGCGGAGACGTAGCTCAGTTGGTTAGAGCGCCGGCCTGTCACGTCGGAGGTCGCGGGTTCGAACCCCGTCGTCCCCGCCATTTCCTTCCTCTCATTCTTTAGCGCCCATCTCAGAAGAACCCATCCTCATGATTCCTACCCAAGCACCTAAACTCCAGATTGCCGAAAGTGCCGATTATAAGGAAAGCTATTCAAACTCCGTTCAGGTACGCGTGAATCTTTGGGACTTCTTTCTGATGTTCGGGACCATCTCGCAGACCGTGCCCGATACCGTGAACATCACGAATTTTCAAGGCGTCTATCTGAGTCCGCAACAGGCGAAGGCGCTGGCGAACCTGCTGAATCAGAATATTGGCCAGTACGAGAGTACATTTGGCGAGATCCGTCTTGAGCCCACCAGCGGCGCCGGTCCGATTAACTAGGTTCCCCATTGGCTCGCCGCCGCGCGGTTTCAATCCTCATCCTCTTCGGGCTCTTTGCCTTCGTACTGTTCTGTACACACTTCAAACTATTAAGTCTGCCCTTCTTTTGGGATGAGGCAGGACAATTCATTCCTCAAGCTCACGACCTGTTTTCACAGGGAGAATTGATTCCCACTTCGACGATGCCGAATTCGCATCCGCCGGGTTTGCCGCTATTGCTGGCTGGGGTGTGGACGGTGTTTGGGTATTCGATCGCCTTGACGCGGGGCTTGATGCTACTGCTCGCGGCGGGGTTTTTGACGACGGCATTTCTATTGGCCGTGGAACTGTTGAAGGGAGCTAAGGGTGCTCCCGCATTTTTGGCGGCGGCCATGCTGCTTGCCAATCCGCTGGTGTTTACTCAATCGATGATGGCGCAACTGGATTTGCCCTCGGCGCTGTTTTCGACGCTATTGCTGCTGGCTTATGTGATGCGGGCCGAGAAGCTGGCCGTAGCCGCGGCGGTGTTGAGCGTATTGTTCAAGGAGACATCCATCGGGATTCCGCTGGTCTTGGCGTTTTTTGCGTGGCGCGAAGGCAGGTGGCAGTTTGCGTTGCAGTTGGCGATTGCGCCAATCGTAGTGATAGGGAACTGGGTTGCGTTTGTGGCGATACGGACAGGGCAGATGTTTGGGGATGGAGCCTATCGGGATTACAACCTGTTTTACCCTTTGCATCCGGTGAGGCTGGGCTATGCACTGTTCCGGCGGTTGAGCTATCTGGCGATTGAAAATTTTCATCTGATACCGGCGGGGGTGCTGGCTTGGCAGTGGCGGCGAATCGGATTCGACCCGTTGTGGCGTGCTCCGGTGGCTGCAGTAGCGGCGCATGTCCTGTTGGTTTCCGCAACCGGGGGCGCGGTGCTGGAGCGGTATCTGCTACCGGTACTACCAGTGCTGTATGCAGGGTTTGCGGCGGGGTTTTCGACGCTCGCAACCCGATGGCGGAATGTGGCGCTGGGGCTAACTTGCGCGGGATTATTGACGATGCTATTTGTGAATCCGCCCTGGCCATTTGCGCTAGAGAACAATCTGGCGATGGTGGATCTGGTGGAAATCGAACGGAATGCGGCTGGCTTCATCGAATCGGGATTCAGCAGCATGCGGGTGACGACGGCCTGGCCGTTGACGGATGCGCTGCAGAAGCCTTATCTCGGGTTTGTGGAAAAGCCGATCAGGAATGTGCGGGAAGTAGAGGATTTTTCGATTGAGCGGCTGAAACGCCTGAGTTGGGAGCGGGGGGATGTCCTGGTGCTGTATTCGCGAGCGTGGAATCCGGCGGGTGGTATGGCGCGTTGGCCGGTGGCAAGACAGCTGTTGAGGCGCTTCTTTGCGAGGCCAGTAGAAGCGGTTTTGGCGGACATGGCGGAAGTGCCCCAATTGAAGCCGCTGGTGGGTTTTGAACAGCGGGGGCTTTGGGTAGAGATCCTGATTGTGCCGTAAAACTGGAAGAGTTGAAGAACAAAGCCCCCATGCTCGCGCATGGGGGTCTTTGTTTGGGTGCGGACCCTATATATTTGGGGAAATATATAGGGGGGGTTGGGAGCTTTTGGAATTCGCTTACGTTCCGTTCCTCAACATTAGTTAGTCTAGCACAGGCAGTTCAAAATTTGCAACGAATGCAGATCTTTTTTCAGGGAAGGACCAATTTGTCCCTAAACCCTTACCTGTGAATGTGTTAGCGAGAGCGTAGCCAGCCATGGCATGCGTAGTGGCAGTGAGGGGCTGGTAGTAAGTGGACTCGTGACGGCAGATCTGATCGGCCTGGACGATGGGACGGGTCTCGATGGAGGCCAGTTCACCGGCAGTCAATTTGGCGCGGATGGAGTGTAGGTTGTTATCGGCGAAAGTGAGGCTGATGGGACGCACCTCGACATTGACGACATCGGCAAATAGATCGCCACCCATTTTTTTGGCGAACTTGACGAGGGCGGCGCGCTGCATATCGTTGGCCTTCTGGTCGACGATGAGGACGCTGCGGGTGGGATTGACAGGATTGGCGATGTCGCCGAGGGTAGTGGTGGCGCGGATAATACCGACGACGCCGAGACCCTTGAGGGAGACGCCATCCAAGGTACCCTCGTCGATTTTCCAGCCCATGACGGCGAGATCGCCGACGAGGTTGATTTCAGAATTGGCGTAGCAGGCACCGGTGTAAACATCGGCGTTGCGCGCTTCAATATAAGAGCCGGAGATTTTCGCTTTCGGCAGCGCGGCGGCCGAGGCGATGGATATTGTGAGAGCGAAGCCAAGAAGTTTTTTCATTAAGAAATCCTCAACTACAGTTTACACCTTTATAAAGGCTGGTAGCATTTGCGGGTCTCGTTGCAGTCGTACTCATCGACGGCTTGGCAATCGGGACCCAGACATTTTTGCGTGTTGTGACACCAGAAGAGGCGGTCGTTGGAGTGCGGAACGGTAGGGTCCCATTCCGCCTCGATGAACATGCCTTTCCAGCGTAAGAGGGCGCAACGATCATCGTCGCGATCCAGACGTACAATACCTGGCAACTCCATGGTGCCTACTCCTTATGCCTTGATGCCAGCGGCCTCGAGCAGGGCGCGCTTGACGGCGATGCGGGCGAGCTGGATCTTGTACGCATTCTGGCTCAAGGGCTTGGCATCCTGGACGGCAGCCGTGCCGGCAGCCATCGCGGTTTCCGCCGTAATGGTTTTACCGATCAGAGCCTTGCCTGCGGCAACGGCATGATAGGGCGTAGGCCCGACGTGGCCGAGCACGATGTTGGCGGCAGACACGGTGTTGCCCTTCATCGTGAGAGAGACGGTAGCAGTGGCGAGAGGCCAATCGAGAGCGTCTTTTTGGCGGACCTCGTAAGTCGCATTCCTGCCGGCGGCGGGAATGACAATCTCAGTGAGGATTTCGTTCGGGAGCAGTGCGATTTCGCGGGCTTCGTTCGTCTGAGGTGCGACGAAGAATTTGGCGGCATCGACTTCTCGGCTACCAGAAGCACTGACGAGTTTGACCTTTGCGCCGAGGGCGACGAGCACGGGCCCGAGGCTGGAGGCGCTGACAAACTGAGCTTGGCCATTCGGGAAGATGGCGTGGTATTTGTTTTCGCCATCAGTGACGAGGCTCTTGCCGTCTTGCATGGCGAGGACGCCGTGGCCGAGACGGAAGTACCAGCAACGGGGACGCTGGCAGAGATCGCCACCGACAGTGCCCATGTTGCGGACCTGCGGGCTGGTAACGCCGTGAACCGCCTGCGTGATGCTGGGGAACAGTTGGCGGACCATCGCGTTGTTCGCGAGTTCATCAAAGGTAACGGTGGCACCGATGCGCAGGCCGGAGCCCGACTTCGAGATGCCGCGGAGCTCTTTGATGTTCTTGATGTTGACGAGGCGGGCAGGGCTCATGACGTAATCCTTCATGAGGCCGAGGAGGTCCGTTCCGCCCGCAAGTACAACAGCGTCGGACCAGGAGGAGCCGAGCGCAGCGGTGGCTTCCTTAAGAGAAGTGGCATTGACGTAAGCGAAGTTATTCATTAGGCCTTGCTCCTTTCCATGTTCTTTCCGTAGAGGGTGGTGAGTACGTGGTCGGGTGAGAGCGGGACGCGCGGGACGCGCACGCCGATCGCATTGGCGACCGCACTGGAGATGGCGGCGATGGTGGAGATGGCGCAAGGTTCGCCAAGGCCGATGACACCGCGCTTGTCGTTATCGGGATGGACGTCCATGTGGACGTTGATTTCTCCGATGTCCTTGATGCCGGCGAGTTTATAGAATTCCATGTCGGCGTTGAGGACTCGACCGAGAGTTTCGTCCATCACGCGTTCTTCCATGAGAGCGCCGCAGATGTTCATGATGATGCCACCGTAGACCTGGCTTTCAGCGGTCTTGGGGTTGACGACGAGGCCGCAGTCGGCAACGGCTGTCATGCGGTTCATTCTGACGATGCCGGTTTCGGTATCGACGCTGACGTCCGCGATCTGAACGCCGCCCACTCCCTGGGTGTTGAGACCCATAGGATTCTTGGGATCGTTCTTGCCGGTAGCCGAGATGGAACTGACACCGAGCTTGAGGCAGGCTGCCTTCCAGGACATGGATTTCGAGGGGTCGCCAATCACCTGGATTTTGCCACCAACCGCTTCGAGCTTGGTGGGGTCTGCGTTGAGGCTGGGAGCTACTTTCTGGAACAACTCTTCGAGCGCGTTTATTGCGGCTTTACGAGTGGAGGAAGATACGCCGCCGACGGTTGTGGAACCGCCCGAGGGGCCGCTGACGGGATAAGAGTTATCGCCGATCTTGACCTTGATGTCGGGGACGGTGAGGCCGAGACTTTCGGCAGCCACCATGGCGACTACGGTGCGGGTACCGACACCGAGATCCTGCGTACCCTGTTCGAGTTCTACGCTGCCGTCGGGGTTGATCTTGATGCGGCATTCACTGGGATGGCCCGCGCCGCCCCAAGTGGACATTGCGATGCCGAGGCCGCGCTTGATGTGGCTGCTGCCACTATCGCCGCGCTGATGCCAGAGCTTTTTCCATTCGGCCATCTCCTGAGCCTTGCGAATCTGCCGTTCATAGAGCGGAGCGCGTGCGGTGTAGGCCAGATTCTTGATGAGAACTTCGGCGGGATCCATCTTGATCTTGGCGGCGAAGTCTTCAATGGCCGAAAAGGTGAGGAAGCAGGCCTGCTGGTGGTTGGGAGCGCGCCAGGCGCGGGCACCACCGGCGTTGACCGAGATGGCGGCGTGGTTGAGGCGGCGATTCGGAATGCCGGTAAAGATGTAAGGAATGGGAGGCATACCGCCGCCGGTAAAGCCACCGGTGGCCCAGCTCTCACTTTGCCAGGCGGTGATGGTACCGTCCTTCTTACCCGCGACCTTGATGTTGGCGAAGGCGGCGGGGCGGACACCCGCGATGGTGAGTTCGGTGGCGCGGTCGAGGAATAGCTTGACTGCCTTCCCGCCGGAATCTTTGGAGAGATTTGCGCATTCGGCACCCCAGATGTCGCTAGGGAATTTGGAGCCGAAGCCGCCGCCCATGTAATCCATCGAAACGTGGATCTGGGAGGCGGGAATCTTGAGCTGTTGCGCAAGGTCGCCGGCTACGGTTGAGACGGCCTGGGTGGAGGGCCAGTATTCCATCCGGTCGCCCTTCCACTCGATGACCTGGCCGTGGGGTTCAAGGCAGGAGTGTGTGAGGACGGGGATGGCGTAATAGCCTTCGATGACGGCGTCGGCGGCCTTGACCGCTTCTTCGACGTCGCCGGTGGTCTGTTCGCCGGCGGGCTTGGCACGGGTGCCGGCCTTGGCCTTATTTTCCGCGGTGACGAAGTGGGGAAGAACGTTGTACTCGACCTTGATCGCACGGGCGGCGTCGCGGGCGTGGGGTTCCGTGTCGGCAGCGACCCAGGCGAGTTCAGCGCCGGCCCATTGAATTTCTTTGCCGGCGGTGGCCGTGATGCGGATGGCCGTGACACCGGGCATTTTTTGAGCTGCGGATGCATCGATGCTCTTGATGGTGCAATGGGCGTGGGGCGAAGTGAGAATAACTCCGAAGACCATGCCTTCGCGGGTGACGTCGCTTGGATACTTGGCGCGTCCGCTCGACTTGGCAAAGCCATCGAGACGGCTATGGGGCTTGCCGAGTACGGTACGTTTGTCCATTGGTGGCCAGGAATAATCAGGCATTGGTGGCTCCTTTCACGCTGTTGCCCGAGCGCAGCGTTTTGGCTGCCTCGAGGACAGCTTTGCGCACGCCGACATAGGTGCCGCAGCGGCAGAGGTTGCCGCCGAGGCCGTCTTTCACCTGGTCATAGGTGGGATTGGGATTCTTGTCGAGAAAGCCTTTAGCGGCCATGACAAAGCCGGGGGTGCAATAGCCACACTGTTGCGCGTCGTGATTGACGAAGGCGGGAACAATGGGGTGGATTTTGCCGTTGGCGGTGAGGCTCTCGATGGTCTGAATCTGTTTGCCCTGGGCGTCGATGGCGAGAATGGTGCAGCCGTATTGCACTTTATTGTCGACGATCATGGTGCAGGCACCGCAGTTGCCGCGGTCGCAGACGCGCTTGGCTCCGGTGTGATCGAGCTTGTTGCGAAGAGTGTCGAGAAGAGTTTCACGAGGCTCGACGTTGACTTTCATGGACTTGCCGTTCACATTGAGGGTGATCGGTACGGGGGATGGCCCCATCGCGTTTACGCTAGCTTGAGCTTGGGCCTGGTCAGGAGTTGCGAGGATGCCTACGGCACCCGCTCCAGCACCAACGCCCTGCATGAAGCCACGGCGCGAAAATGGTTTTTTAGTTTTGAGATCTTGCGTACTCAAGAGGCACTCTTTCCTTTCAGACGGGACAGTGGGTCAAGCTGAATATATCATGAGGCGATTGCAGGTTGAGCCATGGTTACGGCTTGTCTGTAAAACTAGATCGGACACTAATGACAACAGCAGACTACGGAATCGATAAACCGGAACGCGTTCGGGCACTGGCCATGGCGGGGCTCTTTCTAATCGGTTTGGGGTTCGCGCAATTTATTGCGTTGCAGGCAAGCGTGAAAATTTGGCCGGAGTTGATTCTCTCGATCTGCCTGTGGATTGGGGTGTTGCTGCTGTTTGTGGCCGCCGTGATGTTGTGGTCGAGCAAGACGGGGAAGTATGGGCTGGCATGGAAGATGCTGGAAGAGTTGAAGTGGCGCGGACGGGAGAAGGTTTTGGATGCAGGTTGCGGGCGGGGATTGCTTACCATTCTCGCCGCGCGCAAAGCACCACTTGGCGAGATATTGGGGATCGATATCTGGAGCCAGGAGCAGTTGAGCGAGAACACAATCGAAGCCGCACAGGAGAACGCCGAGGCGGAGCAGGTGACGGACCGGGTGCGCTTTGAGGATGGAGATGTTACCGATCTGCGCTTTGGGCCGGGTAGCTTTGACAAGGTGATTTCGTGCTTGTGTCTGCATGCGATCGGGTCCCGCAAGAAACGCAATCAATCGCTCGTGAAGCTGATCAAGCTGCTGCGGCCAGGGGGCGAAATTGCAATCCTGGATATTCTGCACACAAAGGAATACCGGATTGTCTTCGAAGCGCAGGGGCTGAAAAACGTAAGGCGTTCGCCGATGAAGTTTCTGTACTGTCTCCCCACACGGTATGTGATCGCGGAGAAGGCAAAGATGGGGGAATAAGGGAAGATGCTGCAAGGCGCGGAATGGCTTCGGCTGGAGGAAGAGAAAGCCCGCAAGCGCCACTGGAGGCGTTGGGGGCCTTATCTGAGCGAGCGGCAGTGGGGAACGGTGCGCGAGGATTATTCCGAGCACGGGAGCGCCTGGGAGTATTTTCCGTTTGAGAAGGCGCATCAGCGGGCTTATCGCTGGGGTGAAGACGGGCTGCTGGGGGTTTGCGACAACCATTGCCGCTTGTGCTTTTCGATCGGGTTATGGAACGGCAAGGATCCAATTTTGAAGGAGCGTTTATATGGGCTGGCAGGTCCATTGGGGAACCATGGGGAGGACGTCAAGGAGCTTTATTATTATCTGGACGGGACGCCGACCGCTTCTTACCTGAAGGGCTTGTACAAGTATCCGCAGCGCGAGTTTCCCTATCGCGATTTGAGGGAAGGGGGGAAGAGGCCGAAGACTGATCCCGAGTATGAGTTGCACGATACGGGGATCTTCGACGACGACCGCTACTTTGATGTCTATGTCGAATATGCCAAAGGTGCGGCGAATGACATTCTGATTCGGGTGACGGTGGAAAATCGCGGGCCGGAGGCGGCTCCGGTGCATTTATTGGGGCAATTGTATTTCCGGAATTTGTGGTCGTTTGGAAGGGATGCGAAGCCGGGGATGAGAGCGGATGGGGACGCGAAGATTCTGTTGAATCACGAGTCGCTGGGCAACTATGAGTTTGTGGCCGAGGATGCGACGGAGTTGCTTTTTACAGAGAACGAGACCAATGCGGTGGAACTGTATGGGTTTGCGGGGCAGGCTGGATATTTCAAAGACGGGATTGGGGATTATCTGGTTGAGGGCAAGCGGGCGGCGGTGAATCCGCGGCGGGAGGGAACCAAAGCGGCGGCGCACTATCATGCGGTGGTGCCTGCGGGAGGCAGGCTGGTAGCAAGGATGAGGCTGCGGGAACAGGACTTCGATCGTATGGAAGCGCCTTCGCACGACGAGGTGTTTCGGGCTCGGATCGAAGAAGCGGATGAGTTTTACGATGGGGTGCTGGCGCGCGGCGGCACGAGAAATTCGGAGGACGCGAGGCTGGTGCAGCGGCAGGCGGCAGCGGGGTTGATCTGGTCGAAACAGTATTTCAATTTGTCGATCGAGGATTGGCTGAAGGGCGACGCGGGACAGCCGCCTCCACCGGAGGGGCGCAAGTCGGGCCGGAATGCGAGTTGGACGCACCTGTTTAACGAAGACGTGATTTCGATGCCCGACAAGTGGGAATACCCGTGGTATGCCGCCTGGGACTTGGCCTTTCATATGATTCCGTTTGCGACGATCGATCCGGAATTCGCGAAGAAGCAGTTGGCTTTGTTCTTGCGGGAATGGTACATGCATCCGAACGGGCAGATCCCGGCATACGAGTGGGCGTTTTCGGATGTCAATCCGCCAGTGCATGCGTGGGCGTGCTGGCGTGTTTACAAGATCGACGCGAAGCTGCAGGGCAAGCCGGATACGGCGTTTCTCGAGAGTGTTTTCCATAAGCTGCTGATGAATTTCACTTGGTGGGTGAACCGCAAGGACGCATCGGGGAACAATATCTTCGAGGGTGGGTTTTTGGGGCTGGACAATATTGGGGTGTTCGACCGTTCGCGGCCGTTGCCGACCGGGGGGAGCATCGAGCAGAGCGATGGCACTTCGTGGATGGCGATGTACTGTCTGAATCTGTTGAAGATTGCGATTGAACTGGCGAAGACGAACCCGGTGTATGAAGACATCGCGAGCAAATTTTTCGAACACTTTTTGTATATCGCGGCGGCGATGAACGGGAGCGGAGAAAAGGGGCTGTGGGACGACGAGGATGAGTTTTATTACGACCGCTTGAAGCTGCCGGATGGGCAGGAGTATCCGATGAAGGTGCGGTCGCTGGTGGGACTGATTCCTTTATTTGCTGTGGATACAATTGAGGCGGCGACGATTGAGGCACTGCCGGGATTCCGGCGGCGGATGGAGTGGTTTACCGAGAACCGGCCGGACCTGGCGGCGAACCTTGCGTCGATGACGCGGGAAGGCGTGGCGGATCGGCGATTGCTTTCGCTGGTGGGACGAGAGCGATTGAAAGCGCTGCTGCGGCGCATGCTCGATCCCGATGAGTTTTTGTCGGATTATGGCGTGCGCGGTTTGTCGAAGTTTCATCAGAAGAATCCTTATGTACTGCATGCGGACGGGACGGAGCACCGTGTGGATTATGAGCCGGGAGAATCGCAGTCGGGATTGTTTGGGGGGAATTCGAATTGGCGCGGGCCGGTGTGGTTCCCGGTGAATTATCTGCTGATCGAGAGCTTGCAGAAATTTCACCACTATCACGGGGATGCGATTCAGGTGGAGTGTCCGACGGGGTCGGGCAAGCTGGTGACGTTGGATAAGGTTTGTGAGGAATTGTCGCGGCGCTTGAGCAATTTGTTTTTGGCAAGGCCGGATGGGTATCGGCCAGCAATGGGGCAGCACCCGAAGTTTGCCTCAGATCCCCATTTCAGGAACAACGTTTTGTTCTATGAGTATTTCGATGGGGATTCCGGGTTGGGGCTGGGGGCGTCGCACCAGACGGGCTGGACGGCGCTGGTGGCGAAGCTGATGCAGACGATTGACTGCTAGCGTTGCCTGAGTTTGGCAAAGAGTAGAGTCAAACCGCCAATGGCGAAAAGCGCGGTGGTGGAAGGCTCAGGGATGATGCCCGAAGGGGCGGCGTTTCCATCAAATCTTACTTCACTCAGGAATATCCAATCAGCCCCGTAGTTTAAAGTCAGAATGATTTGAGACCCGGCTTGCACACCCAGGTTGAGCGGAATTACTTTTGGTTCCGAACCGGCTTGCGTACCAATCGTGAAGGTCTGATCGAAGGCACCGATTTGGACGCGTGCGGAGGCAGGGAGATTGACGCCTCCGAAGCCATTGGCATCGTCGAGATACAAGGTGATCAGGTTAAAGTTGAAGCTCGACAGGAAATTGAATGTGATCACCGGCACACCATTCCCGGTGCGCCATCCAACGTAGGGCCCGGTTCCCGCAACATTTTCCACTTCATTCCAATTTTGAGTTGCGATTACGCCATCGGTCAGATTTCCAAGCCCGCCGGAGAGTAGCGCTGCATCCGTTGTGGTAGAACCCGATCCAGAGTATTCTTTATCCCAATAGTTAGCGGCTCCGCTAACGCTATTACCATCGCCGTTACGCATGTTGTAAGTAGTGGGAGCAATCGTAGCCGCAGAGCATGCAATTACTAAAGAAAAGGAAAGGAGTAGGTAGCGCATGGAGTTGAGTGTATTAGAAATCGAGCGACTTTAACCATAAATTTGAGCAGTGTTAGTACTGGTACTAGCGGAACGACCGATTGAAAGAGTTCGTATTGTCGGGGAGCTTAAGTCGCGCCGCATCGCGATCAAAGTTCCTGGAGCGGCTCTATCAGGCCAGCGAGGACAAATCGGCGACTCAGCGCTTGCCTGAACATTGCCTGAAGATCAGCTACTCAAGCGGTTGTAGTACTAGTCGTACCAAGTTCCGTCACGAGTTTTCGCACGGCGAGTTGAATGGTGCGGAAGCAGGCTTCGAGTTGTTTGGCGCTTTGGCAATAGGGATCTTCGATTGCTTTGGGGGAGCCGGGAATCAGGGTGGATAGATAGGCGGTTTTTGAGGCCGCTGCGGGGGTGTCGCCGAAGAGCAGTTCCTCATTGAGCTGATCCATGATGTAAATGCGGTCGTAGTTTTGGAGCAGATTGAAGGAAGTGGGAGTGGCGCGATGGGATTCAAGTGAGAGGCCGAATTGCTTGGCCATTGCGCGAGCGTGAGGTTCGGCCCGTTCGCCTGGTTGAGCGCGGACACCGGCTGAGGCGAAGCGGGTGTCCGCAAGTGTTGAGTGATGGGTGATTTCGTGCCGAAAACAGGCTTCAGCGAAGGCGCTGCGCATGATGTTGCCGTAACAGACGAAGAGGATGGACTGGGTAGTAGAGGTCAATTTTGTATTTTAGCGGCAGCAGGGCTGCGGTGGTTTGGCCTCAATGTTTTCGGGGGTGATAGTGGAAGATGCGGAATGTGAGCGGCGAAGCGGGTGCAGTTTTCCCGGAGGTCTTTTCGGCGCGAGGATTGGCCATTGCGCCAGTTTTGC
>JBKJSR010000264.1:0-6750 GCA_046594355.1 Bryobacter sp. | reverse complement strand
GTCTTCGTGCGAGAGCTGGATGTAATCGTCAGCTTCGCCGACCGGGTTTGGCTTCGTTCTGTTAAGGCTTCAAACGGCCTGCTTCTACGCCGAGACGGATGAGGTCTTCGTGCGAGAACTGGTGTAATCGTCAGCTTCGCCGACCGGGTTTGGCTTCGTTCTGGCGATCGCTTTTGCTTCTTCGGTTGTTGCCAACAAAGAGATGGCGATCAGGCCGGCGCTGGTCTTGTAGAGATTCTGTGTGCGGAGGTCGGCTATGGGGAGGGCTTTCGAGAAATTCACTTCTTTGCCATAGGCGTAGATTTCGCCTTGCACCTCGAGGGCGGCGAAGCGGTCGCGCTGGAGTTTGCGGAGTTCATTGAGGGCTTTGTCGGCTTGACGTTCCTGGAGTGCGCCGAGTTTGATGAAGCGCTCCATTTGAGAGAACCATTTGGGGTGATCGGGGTCGTTGATCCAGCGATCCTGGGCCTGGAGTTCGAAGGCTTGGGCGCGAGTGATCTGGAATGTTGCGAAGGCGTAGCGGCGGAAAGTTTCTTCTTCGAGGGAGCCTTCGGGTAGACAATCCGTGCGCAGATTCTGAATGTGTAAGGCGAAGTTTTGTTGCACTTCGGTGTCTGCCATGAATAGAGCGTTCGGGGTTGCATTGAGGCCGTGATTGACGGCGTTGCGGGAAGAGTTTGCCTTGCCTTCTGCGGAAGTGGGGCCGGTGGAATGTTGAGCGTTTGCGCGATTGGCATCCGCTTTAGCTTGTGATGACATTTTGAAATTCCTTTACAGTTTGAAATAGAAAACGCGCCAGCAGGCCGGGTGGCTTGCGGGCGCGTTCTCGAATACAGAATGTAGCAGACGAGCGAACGGTGTTTGGAGGGGGGGCAGAAGCGTTTGGTTTGCTTTCAGTGGTTTAGATGTCGAAAATATTTTTAGAATGTCTGTCACCGCAATTTGCGGCAGCGCCAATTTGAGGGTAGTGTCAAGAGTAATGAGACACAAAATTCAAACGGCCCATTCCCGATCTGCCGGGAATGGGCCGTTTAACCTTTGATAAGCGGACTTTATTCGTTAGGAGTGTCTTTGTCGGAAGGACGGCGCTTGAGAGTGGGACGTTCGTCTTCGTCGGTCTTGGTCTTCTTGCCGTTTTCGTCTTCGACGGTTGCGGTGCCGTCGCCGGGTTTGCGGCGGAGACGAGGACGGTTGGGGTCCTGCGGGTCAAGCTTGCGATGATTGCTCATCGCGCTTAGGCGGGCCTTGACGTCCTGGAACTCACTGGTGGTGACGACATATTCAGGCCTCTCCTTAAGAAGCTCTTGAATATGCTTCTGCGCTGTGGTGATGCGATCATCAGTTGGCGGGTGCGAGGCGAAGACTTTGGAGAGAGTACCCGGTTTACGTTTTTCTTTGGCCTGGAGCTTTTCGAAGAAGTCGATGAAAGCGCCAGGGTCGTAACCGGCCTTATAAAGGTACTGAAGTCCAAGGAGATCCGCTTCTCTTTCAAATCCGCGGCTGAAGTAAAGGAAGCCAACCGGAATGGCGACCTGTACCGCTTGACGGAGGCCGAAGCCTGCCCAGCCACCGAGGAACATGAGTGGGATGGTAGCCAGGTTGGCAATCTGGCCGCGAGTTGCGCCGCGAGTGCCGTGGCGGGCGGCGATGTGAGAAATTTCGTGACCCATAACACCGGCCAGCTCAGCTTCTGTATCGGCGGCAAGGATTAGTCCAGTGTTCACGAAGAAGAATCCGCCGGGCAGCGCGAAGGCGTTGATCTCTTCGGAATCGATTACCTTAATCGTGAAGGGGACCTTCGCGTCGGAATTGCGCACCAGGTTTTGACCCAGGCGGCTGACATATTCGGCGATGACTGGATCGTCGACGATCTTGGCGGAGCGCTCGATGTCCTGAGCCAGTCCTTTGCCGAGGGCGATCTCTTTTTCGAGTGAATAGAAGTTAATACCCTTAGAGACATCGCGTTCGCCAATGTCGTCCGGGTTCTTTTTGCTGGTCTTCTTTTTGGGTTCCTTTGGAGGAGCCTTGGGGTCTTTCGTGGTGGGTTCGTCCTGTGCAAATGCAAGACTGACAACCAAGAGCAATGATGTGAGAATCTTCATGGCGAACTGCCTCCGAATTTACCTATCTACAGCTTATAACGTATTGTGGAAGAAATGAGTTTCGAAATTTGGCCGGATCGTCATGATTTTCCTGTCACAGGCAATCTGATTTACCTCAATCATGCGGCTGTCGCGCCGCTGCCAAAACCGGCGGCGGATGCAATGCGGTGGTATGCCGAGGATGCCATGAACTGGGGGAGTTACCACTACCCGGAATGGATGGGGGCCTGCGAAGGGGTTCGCACGGAACTTGCCCGGATGATCGGGTGCAGCGAGAGGGAAGTTGCACTGGTGAAAAATACAAGCGAGGGCATTGCAACCGTGCAGATGGGGCTCGCCTGGAAGCCCGGAGATATCGTTGTTGCGTTTCAAGAGGAATTTCCAGCTAACTATTACTGCTGGAAGCTTTTAGAGGAACGCGAGGGTTGCGTTGTGCGGTGGTTGAGTTTGTTTGATCCGCTGGAAAAGGTAGAGGAGGCTTGCCGTGGGGCGAGATTGTTGGCAATCAGTTGGGTGAATTATTTGAGTGGCTTCCGGGTAAATCTTAAAGCGATTGGAGAGATTTGCAGTCGGCACGGAGTGTTTTACTTTGTGGATGCGATTCAGGGGCTGGGCGCTTTTCCCCTGGATGTGAAGGATTGCGGGATTCATGCGCTGGCGGCAGACGGGCATAAGTGGCTGCTGGGGCCGGAGGGCTGCGGTGTTTTGTTTGTAGATCAAGCCGTTCAGGATCAGATATTTCCAGTCGAATTTGGATGGACTACTGTAAAGCATTGGGCAGACTATGCAAGCCGCGATATGACGTTGCGGACCGACGCGGGCCGCTATGAACCGGGGACGCTGAATGTGTCGGGGAGCTTTGGGCTGCGGGCTTCGATGAAGCTGTTAAATGAGTACGGCGTGGCGCGTGTTGAAGAGAGGGTGATGGGTCTGGCGGAGCGTCTCGAGTTAGGGCTGAGAGAGATTGGTTGTGAGTTGATGGTGGAGCGCGAAGGCGCGACGGGGTCGGGGATTTTGAGCTTTCGCAAGGAGGGAGTGGATAGTGTGCGCTTGCATGCGGAACTGAAGGCGCGGAAGATCATGGCGGCACCCCGGCAGGGATGGGTGAGGTTCTCGCCGCATTTCTATCTGGAATTGAGTGAAATGGATACCGTTGTGGAGGCGGTTCGTGATAGTTTGAAGTCCATATGAAGCTCGGGGCCGTCACATACAACGTTCTGAAAGACTGGGACGTCGACACGATTATCAAGAATCTGGAAGCGACGGGGTTTGAAGCCGTCGAGTTGCGGACGCAACACAAACACGGAGTGGAGCCGACGCTCAACCTGGAAGAGCGGAAGGCGGTGGGGGCGAAGTTTTCACGGTCGAAGGTGAGGCTGTTGAGTTTTGGATCGACGGCGGAATTTCAATCGCCGGATGAGTCGGTGCGGCGGAAGCACGTGGCGGACGCGAAGAAGTTTATCGACCTCGCGCATGACACGGGGGCTTGGGGAGTGAAGGTAAGGCCGAACGGGATGCCGGAGGGAGTGCCGGAGGAGACGACGATAGGGCGTATCGCGGAATGTCTGCGGGAACTGGGGGATTACGGCGCGGGGCATGGCGTAGAGGTTTGGGTGGAAGTACACGGCAAGACTACGCAGAATCCGCCAGTGAGCGCGGCGATCATGAAGGCGACCAAGCACCAAATGGTGGGTTTGTGCTGGAATTCGAATCCGACGGATTTGGTGAACGGGAGCGTGAAGGCGAGTTTTGATTTGTTGAAGCCGTGGATCAAGAACGTGCATATCAACGAGCTGGCGGGGCCGTATCCTTACCGGGAGTTGTTCCGGCTTTTGCGGGACATGAACTATGAGCGGTATACGCTTTGCGAGGCGCAGGAGAGTAAGGAGCCGGAGCGATTTTTGCGGTGGTATGCGGCGCTGTGGCGAGAATTGCAGCGGATGTAGGGTGAGTGGAATTTCTTGACCGTTGGGTGAAATCAGAGGCGGCGGAACGGGCGAACTACCAGCTCTTCCTCTCGGAGCTTTGCGATCATCTCAAGGTGCCGAGGCCCGAGCCGACGCTTGCGGACGATGCGCAGAACCGCTATGTCTTCGAGCGGGCGGTGACTTTTCAAAATGGGGATGGCACGACGAGCTCCGGCAGGATCGACTTGTACCGGCGCGGATGCTTTGTGCTCGAAGCGAAGCAAGGCAGCAACGCAGCGGTAGAGAAATCGCTGTTGGGCGGTGGCGTAAAGCTTCGGCGGGGTACTGCGCTGCGGGGAACACCGGGCTGGGATGAGGCAATGGTGCGGGCACGCTACCAGGCCGAAGGTTATGCCAAGGCGTTGCCGGTGTCGGAGGGGTGGGCTCCCTTTTTGCTGGTGGTGGATGTTGGGTACAGCATTGAGGTATTCGCAGATTTTTCGCTGACTGGCAAAGCGTATGTGCCGTTCCCCGATGCAAAGACACATCGCATTCTTTTGCGCGATCTGGAACACGACCAGATCCGCGAGCGGCTGGCTAAGATTTGGCTCGATCCGCTATCACTCGATCCGACGCTGATTAGTGCGCGGGTGACCCGCGAGGTCGCCGGGCGATTGGCGGAGCTGGCGAAAGACCTTGAAAAGCAGTTTGAGGCCAAGCGAGTGGCTGGGTTTTTGATGCGCTGCATTTTCACGAGCTTTGCCGAGGACATTCATCTGCTGCCGCATGGGAGCTGGACCAAGCTGCTCGGTGGATTGAAAGGCAAGGCCGCGAAGTTTGTGCCGATGGTGGAGAGCCTGTGGAGAGCGATGGACATTGGCGGCTTTTCGACGATTCTCGAAGAGCAGGTGCTGCGCTTTAACGGGGGACTTTTTGAGGACGTCGAAGCGCTGCCGGTGAACGAGTGGCAACTCGAGTTGCTGACGCAGGCGGCGCAGGCGGAATGGCAGGACGTGGAGCCGGCCATTTTTGGAACGCTGCTGGAGCGGGCGCTCGATCCGACGGAGCGGCACCGATTGGGAGCGCATTACACGCCACGCGCATATGTGGAAAGGCTGGTGATGCCGACGGTGATTGAGCCGTTGCGGGAAGATTGGCGCAGCGTGCAGACGGCGGCGGTGGCGCTGGCGAGAGCCGGCAAGGTGGAAGAGGCGATTGGGGAACTCGATGGGTTTCGCAAGAAGCTCTGTTCGGTAAGGGTGCTCGATCCGGCGTGCGGGACGGGGAACTTTTTGTATGTGACGCTCGAGCATCTGAAGCGGCTGGAAGGCGAGGTGATCGACGTGCTGGAGAGCATGGGCGAGACACAGCAGAAGCTGGCCGAGACGGGGATGACAGTCGACCCGCACCAACTGATGGGGATGGAAGTGAATCCGAGGGCGGCGGCGATTACCGATCTGGTTTTGTGGATCGGTTATTTGCAGTGGTATTTCCGGACCTGGGGAGCGAACACGATGCCGCCGGAGCCGGTGATCGCGAAGTTCCATAACATCGAATCGCGGGATGCTTTGCTGGTTTGGGATGAGGCACGTGTGGTTGGCAAACAGTGGGATGGTAAGACCAAGAAGGAGAATCCGGTGACGGGGGAAGAGATTCCGGATGAGGCGGCGCAGCGGCCTGTTTTTGAGTATGTGGGGGTGAGGAAGGCGGCTTGGCCAGAGGCGGATTTTGTGGTGGGGAATCCGCCATTTATCGGGAATTGGCGGATACGGGGGGAACTGGGGGATGGCTATGCGGAAGCGTTGCGCCGGGTTTACGCCGAGGTGACCGACAGCGCGGATTATGTAATGTATTGGTGGCATCGGGCGGCCGAGTTGGCGAGGAAGGGGGAGCTGAGGCGATTCGGTTTCATTGCGACGAATAGCTTGCGGCAGACCTTTAACCGCCGTGTATTGACGCAGCATTTGGGGGCGAGCGATCCGCTGAGTCTGGTGTATGCAATTCCAGATCATCCATGGGTAGATTCATTCGATGGGGCGGATGTAAGAATCTCGATGACGGTGGGAGAGGCGGGGAATCGAGATGGATTACTTTGTCGGGTGTCGCGAGAGAGTGGCGGAGATGAGAACGGAGCGGTCGTTGAATTTGAGGAGAGGGTGGGGAAGCTGCACGCGGATCTGACGATTGGGGCCAATCTTGTGGGGGTAGAGGCTTTGCAGGCGAATGAGCGGATGAGTTGTAGGGGTGTCAGCCTCCATGGTGCTGGCTTTATCGTGACTCCTGAGCAGGCTGCTGAATTGGGCTTGGGCAGAATACCCGGACTGGAAAAACACATTCGACCTTATCTGAATGGAAGGGATCTTACCGGCAAGACCCGGGGCGTATTGGTGATTGATCTTTTTGGGCTGAAGTCAGATGAAGTTCGGGATCGATTCCCGGAAGTCTTCCAGTGGGTGTTTACGCGGGTGAAGCCGGAGAGGGATGCTAGAGCAGGAGGAACCAAAGACTCAGACGAATATGCACGGAAGTGGTGGATTTTTGGCAAACCAAGAAATACATTTCGGCCTGCGTTGAAGGGGCTGCGGCGCTACATCTCGACGGTGGAGACGGCGAAGCACCGAGTGTTCGTGTTTCTTGGTGCAGAGATTTTGCCGGATAACATGCTGGTGAATGTTGCGAGTGATGATGCGTGGATCTTAGGTGTACTATCGAGCCGCATTCATGTTTGTTGGGCCTTGGCT
>JBKJSR010000162.1:0-6962 GCA_046594355.1 Bryobacter sp. | reverse complement strand
GGATCGCAAGTCCTGGCGTTTGAGATATGAAAAGTTGAATGCGGAAGAGTCGATGCGCTTGCGCGGATTCTTTGAAGCTCTGCCCATAGAAGGGCTCTTCTCATTCACGGATCCTTGGACGGCGGTCGTCTATCCCAACTGCCGCATTCGCGATTATCGCCTCAGTTTCACCTGCGATCGGGACGGTCGCTATTCCGCTGAACTTGAGGTGCAAAATGCCGATTAGCACCCTTACAATTCCTGCCCTCGATAACGGTATGCTCGCCCAACGCCCGATCGGCTTGACGATCCGGCAGCTTGCGTCTGCAAACCGTTTCCTCGACGGCAGTGTGCTCTATTCTGCCTCCGGGGCACAGCATCAATACAACTGGACCTTGCGCTACGAAAACCTGAGCACTGCCGAATGGCAGCGCTTTGTAGGGTTCCTCACTGCAACTCAAGGTGGCAGCGACGGCTTCCTCTTCCTGGATCCAGTCGGAAATCTTCTGGCACAATCCGTCAATCTCAAGAGCCCAGTCTGGCTCGCTCCTCCCGGCCTGATCGTCGACCTCTTTGCCGATCCGGGTCAGCCCGATGCTTACATCCTTACTAACAGCACCCCGCAGCCACTTACATTGACTCAGACCGCAAGTGTCCCGGGAGCTTTTACTACTTGCTTCAGTCTGCTGGCAAAGTGGCCCGGTGAAGTTTCATTTTCCATTGGACTCAATCATGAGACGGGCGCTGCGTCTCAGGCCATTCGAGCGGGTCAATGGGCAAAGCACCATGTTCGGTTGAGTGCGAATGCCGCGGCACAAACCCGGACCGTGAGCATTACGGTTCCACCAACCACCCAGATCATTGTTGCTTCCCCACAGCTTGAAGTTGCCGCTGCTCCCAATGCCTATTGCCAAACCGGGGCGCAAAGCGGAGTATTTCCATCTGCATGGCTGTCTCAAGAACGATTCGATACACAAAGCGTCGCGCCAGGTGCGCATTCGATCACGCTCCACATAGAAAGCATTCGTAGCTTATGAGCCTCTATGCACTCAAAGACCAACCAGTAGTTCCCACCACAGCGCTGCTCTGTGAAATCATTCTCTCCGATGTGTCCAAGCGTTACTGGGCCACGGCAAAATGCCTGGACGGAACCCAAAACTACCAGGCGCGTATTCATCCCGACCAGTCCAATGCATGGAAACTGACCAGCGATGTCTCCAGCGAAGCGGCTGGCCATGTTTCGGTAGTTTTCGCCGACGCTGATGGTGCAATTGCCCAACTCTTTCAGACTGGAAAACTCTCTGGAGCTCAGGTTCGCTTCAGCGCCGCAGTCCTCAATGGGCTGAACGTCGCAAGCAAAACAGTATTGCTCAGTGGCATCCTCGACTCAGTTAGCGAGCTCGATGGTAAATCTGCCCGTCTGAACGTCTTGAGCCGTCTCAGTTCCATCCGTACCAGCTTCCCTCCCATGCGTATTCAAAAGCAATGTTCATGGGCCTTTCCCCGCAATGCGGAGGAGCGCCTTGCAGCCCTAAGTTCAGGAGAAGATGGCCGCTACTCTTCCATCTTTCGCTGTGGCTATTCTGCCGGTATCGCTGGTGGAGTCGGTAACTTGAATGGCACCCTACCCTTCACAAGCTGCGACTACTCACGCAGCAGTTGCGAACAGCGCGGCATGTTTTCAAAAGACTCCGCCAGCCAGACCACCCAACGATTTAGCGGCATCGAATTTGTACCTCCAGGCATTTTGGTCCGCGGCCACGGTGAAACCTCCGGGCGATTGTCTAACCTTGTTTCGATCGATACACGCTTCAATGATGTCGTGCCCGCCATCTACGGCATGGGCTGGCTGCAGGCACCGGTCGTATTCTCCCGTAATGATGGCAACTTGACCCGCTGCGAAGTGCTCCTGGGCCTCGGCGAAATCGAAGGCGTCGTAAAAGTTGTGGCCGACGGTTATGAAATTCCAGAAGGAATCGACGGCCGTAACATGACCGGAACCGGCTGGTACAACTTCGTGAGTCAAGGCAATCGCACTGGTGCTCTCAATCTGGGACTGACAAGTGCTGCTGGCCAACCCGTAGGCGATCCCTACGCAAGCATGGCCTATCTCAATCTGGTACTGCCCAATCGCATCAACGACGGTAAGCGGAGCCCCAAGGTCGAGGTATTGGTCAAGGGTCTGAAGCTTCCGGTACTCGATGCGGCAGGTGCCCTTAGCTCGTATGAATGGTCGAGTAATCCGGTCTGGATCATTTGTGACATCCTCCGGCGCACCGGCTGGAAACTCGAAGAATTGGATCTGCAAAGTTTTGCCGCAGCGGCCGGTTTTTGCGACCAGTTGATCGATGCTCGCGATGCAAATGGCACCCTGCGGCAGGTACGAAGATTTGAAACCAATCTCGTTCTGAAACGCCGCTACAGCGTCGGTGAGCTGCTTCGCTCAATCCGCATCGGTTCCCTCCTGTTCCTTTACTTTCAGCCCGACGGACGCCTCGGCATTCGTCCCGAGACAACCATCGCTGGACAGCAGCCGCTGAAACCTCAAGGCAGCAATGCAACCGCAATGTTGAACTCCGGCTGGCCCACCTATGAGTTCGGAGATGGACTGAATCAGACCACCGGAATCCTGCTCAATTCCAACTTCGAACCTGATTTCCGCGTCTTCTCAAAACTCAGTCAGGACTCCCCGAATCGAGTCAGTTTTGAGATTCAGGATTCCCTGAATGAATTTCAGCAGGACAGTGTTTCGATCGCCGATACCGACGACATCCAGATCCGCCGCCAGGAGATTACGCAAGCGCTTCCCGCAATCGGAGTGCCTAATTTCCCGCAAGCCCAGCGAATCTGTCAGACATGGCTCAACAAGTCCATCGCCGGCAATGTCTACCTGGAGTTCCGCACTTCGGTTCGTGGTTTTCACATTCGGCCTGGCGATTTGATCGCCATCACTTATCAGCGCTATGGATTCGATCGCTCGACATTCCGCGTTCTTGAGTTCCAGCTCTCGCCCCGGCTCGACGTGATGAAAGTTGTTTGCCAGCTTCACCAGGACAATTGGTACTCCGACAATGCGCAGATCCGTTATGATCGCTCCCGGCTTTATGCTTGGCGCTCGGGGACGGCACGCGCCGTATGCGGCACGGTCATGGAAAGCGGCGAAATTCGCTTTGACGCTTCAGAGAGCCTGGCAGTGGATTCCGACGGTATACAGAAGGCGGCCCTCAGAATCCCGTTCCGTAAGCCTCGGCCGGAAGTCGGTGCCTCCAGCGGCATCCCGCTCGTTAGTTTTACTTACGAAGTTCAGTCCATTGGCGGCACGCTCGCACAGGGTTCTTATTTTTATGGGCTGACCACGGTGGATAGCGCAGGCAATGAGAGCGGGCTTTCCAGCCTGATTCCCGTTCGGGTTGGTGGTCTCACTGCAACCAACAAAGTCTTGCTCAAAGGCATCAGCGTCACAGCCGGTTCCTCAAGCATGAACCTCTATCGGGGCGATTCTCCTTATCGTCTCTTGCGGGTTGGAACGGGTATCGCTATCTCGGATACAGTGATTGACCCTGGAGCATCGCCTGACAATCTTCTTCCGCCAGATTCGAATTACAGCAAGCTCCGCGCCTGGTTTCGGCAGAATTTCTTATTGGATCAAAGTGCGACTTCATGGTCGCCAACCTCGATCGGGCGAATTGGCCTCAACCTGATCGTTAACCGCTGGATTGGCAAGAAGGTCGTCATTCGATCTGGCTCGGGCAAGGGTCAGGAACGGCTCATCGTTTCAAATACGGCAGTAGCGATTACTATCGATTCCACCTGGAATGTGCTGCCGGATGCGACGAGCAAATTTGCGATTGTCGAGTCCAACTGGGCCTACACAACAGACTCGGACACCGACTTGATCACCGTGATGTTGCCGCTCCTTTCCACTTCCACATTCGAGATCAGTTTGCGTTCCGTAGGCAAGGATGATTCGGAACTGGATGCTCTCGAATCTCCCTCTTTCAATTGGCAAATAGGAGTCGGTTCCACTTCCAGCACCGACAGCGCGGTGCCGGCCAAGCCGGGCTTCGGCTTTGGGCTCATCGAAGAAGGAACTGTGTCGATTGGCGGCATCGGATTTGATGTCCCTGAGAATCTCAATTCGGTTTATGTCGGCCAACTGGGCATTCTGTTCTGGGACGAGTTGAGCGCTCCAACACCTGTCGGTTTAGCCGCTGCCCTAACAGCCATCGATACTTCAGTGACTCTAACCGGACAGAGTTTTGCCCTGCCCATCGGAACTCTGATTCAGGTGGACCGGGAAATCTTTGAAACAACAGGCAATCCAACTGGCACTGGCGTCAATATCTATGCTGTGATTCGTGCCCGCTACAAGACGATGGCGGCAACACATGCCGCAGCCACACCGGTCTTCGTGCTGGTCAGGCGCGAGATGACAATCCCCTTCGTACCCGGCTACTTTAACTCAAGCTCTGCCGTAGGGTTTCGCTACAATTTTCGCCTGCCGAATGTCCGTATTTCCGCGGCGGATCTCACTCTTTACAACCGTGTTGGTGCCAGCCCGCGTTGCGAAGAAAACTACACCAACGTCATCGGCTATGGCATGCGCACGCTTTCGGGTGGACAGATTGCAATGACCGTTCAAGGTTATCTGGCCATTGAAGCCTCTGCTGGATTGTCCTATATTCTTGATCGCACGACAGTCGTCCGCGACGTCTTTGCATATGTCCAGGAGCCACCCGTTGGTGCGAACATCGAAATCATGGTTCGGCACAACGGAGTGCTCTATTGTGAACTTGTCATTGTTGCCGGCAGCCGCGTCTCAGTCGCTGTCAATCAATTCAACGTGGCCCCGCTCCCATCCGGTGGAACGCTGTCCTTCGACATCGTTAACGTCCCTTCCGCCGCTGTCGGCACCCCCGGAAGTGATCTGACCGTGATCCTTCAAACCTAGCTCCCACCGCCTTGCCTGATACTAGGAAGCGTGATCTCCGTTCAGAATGTATCGAAGAGATACATCACGCAACCAGGTTTTTGGCGCGGCCGGGGCGCAAAGGAAGTCGAGGCTCAGAACGAATTCTGGGCCTTGCGCAACATCTCCTTCGACGTCTCTCAAGGAGAAGTATTTGGCTTGGTCGGTCCGAACGGCGCAGGCAAATCCACACTCCTCCAAATCCTCGCTGGAATTCTCCAACCCACCGAAGGCCGGGTCCTCACCCAAGGTCGTGTCAGCGCACTCCTCGAACTCGGTGCCGGCTTCAACCTCGAATTCACCGGACGCGAGAATGTGCGCCTCAACGCGGAACTCCTTGGCCTTTCACGCAAAGAAATCGATGCAGCAATCCCCGCCGTTGAATCCTTCGCCGAACTCGGTCGCTTCTTCGACCGTCCTGTCCGCGAATACTCCACCGGCATGTATGTCCGCCTCGCCTTTTCTGCCGCAATCCATCAACACCCTGAAACTCTCATCGTCGACGAAGCTCTCGCCGTTGGCGATGCCCGCTTCGCCAACAAGTGCATTCGCCGTCTTGAAGAACTGAAGCAACAGGGCACCACAATTCTCTTTGTCTCTCACGATCTCGGCATCGTCCAGCGCCTCTGCACCCGCGCGGCTCTGCTCTGGCAAGGCGAACTCGTAACCTTGGGAACTCCCCGAGAAGTTTCAGGCGAGTACATACGGCGAGTGCAAACCGACGTCCTCCCGCTATCCGCAACAAACCCCACCAGCAACGCCCGCACACAGATCACCGCTGCCCATCTCCATCTCCCCGGCGATGCACCCCGTACCCAATTCGAAATCAACGACAGGATCGTGCTCAAGGTGGAAGTCGAGGTGGCTAAGCCCGCCACTCAGTTCCAGCTCGGCCTTCTGATCCGCAATCGGCAGGGCATCGAAGTGGCTGGTACCAACACCCGCATCGAAGACTGCCCCATCACTGTCGACGGTCCCGCCCGCGTCCAGATTTCCTTCACCTTCCCCTGCAAGCTCACCAAAGGCGACTACACCATCACCCTCGCTACTCAAGACCCGGATGGAACCCGGCAAGACTGGCGCGACGACTTCCTCGAATTTCGCGTCAACGACCGTCGCGACTTCGCCGGCACCAGTTGGCTGGATGGTAACTTTGAGTGGACAATCCTATGAGCGCACCCTCTCTCATACAAAACATCCAGCAGACCCTCCAGGATCTGGACATCGATGCGTGGCTCTTCTTCGATCACCACCATCGCGATCCCATCGCCTACCAGGTTCTCCACCTCAGCCTGGATCAAAGCCCCACTCGCCGCTGGTACTACCTGATCCCCAAAGTAGGCGAACCACACGCGCTCGTTCACCGTATCGAGTCGCGCATCCTCAACTCCCTGCCCGGTCAAAAGCACATCTACTCCGGATGGCGCACGCATCGGGAGGGACTCGCCTCTCTTCTCTCTGGCCTAAAGAAAATTGCCATGCAATACTCTCCCGGTTGCGCCATTCCTTACGTGTCCATGGTCGACGCTGGCACCATCGAGCTGATCCGTTCCTTCAACGTCGACGTCGTTTCGTCCGCAGACCTCGTACAGATTTTTCATGCGACGCTCACGCAGCCTCAGATCGATTCCCACTTCGCCGCTGGCAAGACTATGGACGCCATCCGCAAGGCTGCCTTCGACAAAGTTTCTAGCGCACTCGCAGACAACCAGACTTTGACCGAGTGGCAACTCCACACCTGGCTCCGCGAATCCTTCGACCGCGAGAACCTCATCACCGACCATGGTCCAATCGTTGCGGTCAACGCGCACGCCGCCGACCCTCATTACGAACCCAACTCAGCTTCTGCCGCCGCCATCCAGCCAAACGACCTCTTGCTCATCGACATGTGGGCCAAGCAAAACACACCCGGTGCAGTCTATTACGACATCACCTGGACCGGCTTCTGCGGCACCGCCGTCCCAACTGAAATGGACAAGGTCTTTAACATCGTCAAAACCGCCCGCGATGCCGG
>JBKJSR010000124.1:0-2574 GCA_046594355.1 Bryobacter sp. | reverse complement strand
GGCACACTTCTATTATCGCGATGCTTAACTCAGAGCACCTTCGAGCACATGCCCGTGTACATCGGTCAAGCGCCGCTGCAGCCCGTTGTGATACCAGGTGAGGCTCTTATGATCGAGACCCAGCAGGTGCAGAATCGTTGCGTGGAAATCGTAAATCGTGACTGGATTTTCGACCGCTTTGTAGCCCATCTCATCGGTTGCACCATAACTGAAGCCCTTCTTCAACCCGGGCCCGACGAGGAAGGAAGTGAAGCCCTCGGGGTTGTGATCACGCCCTCCCTCGCCCAGCCCCTGACTGATCGGCAAGCGCCCGAACTCGGTAGTGAAAACCACCAGCGTCTCCTCAAGCATCCCGCGCTGCTTCAGATCGCGCAGCAGCGCGGCGGTCGGCTGATCGAGAATCGCCGCATTCTTATTGTGATTGGCCACCAGATCTTCATGCGCATCCCAATTGACGCGCGGTGCCCCGAAGTGCCCGCCGTTGTAAAGCTGAATACAGCGAACGCCCTTCTCTACCAGACGCCTCGCCAGCAGGCAGTTATAGCCATAGTCGCGCGTCACCGGATTGTTGATGCCATAACTCTCGCGCGTGGCTTCGCTTTCTCCGCTGATGTCGGTCGCATCCGGCGCACTCAACTGCATCTTTGCCGCCAGCTCATAGGCTTTGATTCGCGACACGAGCGCATCTTCGCCTGGATGCTGTTTGAGATGTTCCTCATTGAGTTTTGTGAGCAGATCGTAGGAAGCAATCTGCGCTCCGGGGCTCACCGATGCTGCAGGCCGCAGGTCGGCAATCGGCGCCCGCTGGTCGCCAAAGATGACTGCCTGATGCGAGGCGGGCAAAAAGCCATTGCCCCAATTCGCAACGCCGCAAGGTGGAATGCCCCTCCGGTCCGGCAACACCACAAACGAAGGAAGATTCTTGTTCTCCGAGCCCAGCCCATAACTCACCCAGGACCCAATCGAAGGAAAGCCCTGAAAGATAAAGCCCGTCGACATCTGGAACAGCGCCGGACCATGGGCATTGCTGCGCGTGACCATCGAATGGAAGAAGGTCATCTCGTCCACCAGCTCGCCCATCTTGGGCAGCAGATCGGAAACGTACTTGCCGCTCTTGCCCTTGGGCGCAAAATTCCAGGGGGACTTCATTACCGTTCCGCGTTGCCCGAAAAACGGCGTAATCGCATTGGCGCCTTGAGTCTCTTGCCCATCGTGCCTGGCCAGCGCCGGCTTATAGTCGAAAGTATCGATCGCACTGATTCCACCAGGCAAAAAGATCATGATGATGTTCTTCGCCTTCGGTGCAAAGTCGGGCTTGGGCACCCTCAGCTTGCCGCTTGCGGCCCCAAGCGAATCCGAGGCCAGCATCTGTGTCAACGCAAGGCCGGCCAACCCGCCTCCCATCTCCCAGAGTGCCTGTCGGCGCGTCAGCGGCGCGGTCTGCGTCTTGCAATTCTTATGGGACATAGACAAACTCGTTTGCGTTGATCAGGGCGCGCGTATAGTTGGCGAGGGTCTGCCCAGCCAGAAACTCCCGGCCCAAATTGAGTTCCCGCTCCGTTGCGCCACGGCCATAGAGCAAGCGATAAGCGCGCTCAATCTGCCTCCCCGCATCGTCGCCGGTTTCTTTCTGCAGACGCACCGCCAGCAGCCCGTCCTGACTGATGACAAAATCATTGTTCAACAGAGTGAGCGCCTGTACGGGAGTATTCGAAACAGTCCGTTGCGGTGTCGCCACCGAAGGATCCGGACAATCGAAACTGTCCATCATAATCCGTTCACCCCCTCGCACCACAAAACGGTAAATCGCCCTCCGCCACACTTCCGGCCCGTCATTGTCGAGCGGCTCGTAGATGAAGGCACCGCGATCTTTTTTCTTCTGCAGAAAAAAACTCGGGCCGCCCAGCGGGGCAAGCCGAAGCTGCTCGCTTGCCGTGAGAATCGCGTCCCGCAACATTTCTGCGTCCATACGTTTTAGCGGCATACGCCAAAGCAGGCGGTTGTCGGCGTCGGCGGCAAAGGACTGCTCATTGAGATTGGAGCTCTGTTTGTAAGTGTCCGAGTGCAGGATCTGCCGGTGCAGCCATTGAATGCTCCAGCCGTTTTCCATGAAGCCCACGGCCAGATGGTCCAGCAGCTCGGGGTGAGAGGGGCGATCTCCATTCAGACCGAAGTCGCTCGGTGTGTTCACGATGCCATTGCCGAAGTGGCTGTACCAGATGCGGTTCACGATCACGCGCGCGGTCAGTGGATTCTTTGGATTCGCGAGCCAGTCCGCCAGGGCGAGGCGGCGTTCTCTATCGCTGGCCTTGGGTGGCAAGTCCAGGTCCGGCGAGATCTGCTTCACTGCACTCAACGCTCCCGGCGTCACTTCTTCAATCGGCTTGGCGACACTCCCCCGATCGAGAAGAAATGCCTTGTCCATCTCCCTTAACTTGGCACCATAGATCCGCACCGGCTCTGCAATCGCCGACAATTCCGCCACTACGGTTTCTCGCTCAGCCAACAGCGCAACTCGCCGTTGCCGTTGTGCGGCGGACAACTCCGCCGTCAACTCCGCCTCGCTCACACCCG
>JBKJSR010000089.1:0-2684 GCA_046594355.1 Bryobacter sp. | reverse complement strand
TCCGGAACTCGGCTACTTCCCGCTCGGCTTTGCGTACAGCCGCCGGCGTCGAAAGGGCTTCCGTAACTGTTTTCCCTTTGCGCTTATGAGTCAGGCGCAGGCTGGGACCATGTCCGGGATCTTCCGGTTGGGCGCAATGACAAGTCGGTTTGCCGCAAAGGCGAATCACAGCCACGATGGAGCCAGGGCGTAAGTCGCCAAGCGAGGAAAGGGAGCGGAGCAGATCCGCGCGGCGGGATTCCAGGTCAGGGAGAGAGTCGGACATGAAAGTTCCTTCTGGAAGTATATACTACCTCCAGAAACAGAGCGGAAAAAAGGAGAATTGCGAAATCGTCTTTTTAAAGTAGCGCATCACTAAAGCTCCTCAGCGTACGCATTTTTGCGCCCAGCGTGGTGCGTTTTAGGCCCAGAAGTTCCGCCGCTGCACTCTTGTTGCCGTTGGTTCTGCGCAATGCCTGATCGATCATGTTGCGTTCGATGCCCGCGACGATTTGTTCAAAGTCGAGGCCACTCTCTGGCAGCGTAAGAGTCGAAAGATGCCCGGTAGTAATTGGGGGTTTCCTCATCGCAAGTGGCAGCAGAAAATCCGCCGGAATCAGCTCATTGCGACGCCCGCTGAGCGCGACTGCCCGTTCGATCGTGTTTTCCAGTTCGCGTATATTGCCGGGCCAGTGATGTTGCTCCAGACGAAGCATTGCCGCACGGGACAGGTGTTTTTCCGGAAGGTCTTCTTGTGCGCAAATCTTCGCGGCGAAGTGTCTGGCCAGCATTGGCAGGTCGGCGCAACGCTCGCGCAGTGGCGGCAGATGAATGGGCACAACATTCAGACGGAAATAGAGATCTTCGCGAAAACGACCATCTTCCACTTTGCTGAGCAGGTCGGCGTTCGTCGCCGCGATAACCCGGACATCGATGGGGATCGATTCGCTCGATCCGAGGCGCTGAATTTCGCGCTCTTGCAAAACGCGAAGCAATTTTGCCTGGAGATCGAGCGGCATGTCGCCAATTTCGTCGAGGAAGATTGTTCCCTTTTGCGCTGCCTCAAATCGGCCAGTGCGCGATTGCTGCGCCCCCGTGAAGGCACCCTTTGTATGTCCAAAAAGTTCTGCTTCGAGGAGGGCTTCCGGAAGCGCGGCACAGTTAAGCGAGATCAGACTGCCTTTGCGTCCGCTGGCTTCATGTATGGCGCGAGCGACCACTTCTTTGCCTGTGCCTGTTTCTCCCGTGATCAGAATGGTACTGCGGCGTTCAGCGATGAGAGCTATGGATTCTGCCAGTCTTTCGATGGCCGGGCAACTTCCCACCAGCGTCCGTCGCCAGGGGCGAGGGTCGGGTATCGAGCAGTTAACGAACTTTTTGAAAGTCTTGCGCGCCTGCGAGATCACGTCATCAAGCTCGGCAGGGAAAACCTCTGCCGGCAAAACGTCAAATGCTCCTAAAGCTCGCAACCTCGCCGCCAGACTGTGGCGAAAATGTGTAAGCAGGAGTATGACCGGAACCAGCGGATTGGCCTGCGCAGCCAGCTCGAGAAATTGAGTTGATTCCAGCTCGCCACCCTTCATCACGGCCACAAGACATTCGGCCCCATCCTCGGCGAGGTGGTCGATGGCGGTGTCCCAAGTAGGATCGTCGTCCTGCTGGACCCAGAGGACATCTCGATCGGAAGAGTGCGATTTTTCCATTTGCACTACTTGCATCAAACCATTAATCGCCCTAGAACGGCAGAACCTTTAAGGTAAAAAGATACTTATTCTTCAACAGTTTACAGGGATAGTCCGCTCTACAAACGTAGGCTTCCCCGATCTGACAAGTCCGCTTTCGCCCCTCGTAACAATCGCACATTGTGTTAAATTATTAAGAGACCTTGAGCGGGAGTAATTCAGTGGTAGAATGTCAGCTTCCCAAGCTGAACGTCGCCGGTTCGACCCCGGTCTCCCGCTCCAACATCTCTTTCCGTTAGTGCGCGTTAGGCGCAATCAACCCTTTCGCGCTTTGCGGTCGTGATTCCTGAAGATTCCATTGGCCGTTTCTTCCGTCTGATTTCAGTATTGGCGTGCTGCTGAGGCGCCGCCGTGTATCTCGCTGATGATTTTTGCGAGGTCGGTCCCCGCGATATCCGCCATCGTGAGGTGTGCGGCTACTTGCTCGTTGAGCCGCTTCTGGTAGAAGGTGGGGAGTTTTCTTCTTCGAACGCGGTTGATGAGCCGTTGCCAGCGCGTCTGGGGCTGGACAAAGTGTTCCTCGATTTTCTTGTCGGGAATTGGGAAGTACGTGCTGAGGTTTTTTCCGAGTACGGCTTCGTACGCATGTTGGGGTAGGTAGTTTTCGATGCCGTAGCGTTCGAGGATTTTGAGTTTGAGCGGGTGGTTGGCAAACCGTCGCTGGAGATCTTTCGCGGGCTCTGTGAGCGGTCGTTTTGGCTTGTTGAGTTTGCGCCCTTCGTCGCCGTCCATGATGATGACTGCTTGTCGGCACCCGTCGAGCCATCGTCCGGGTTCTTGTTCGCTGAGGAGGTTTGCCCATCCGCCGACGAAGTCGAGGGTTTCGGCGATCTCATTCTCCCCGATTTCGGTGAAGAGTTTGCGAAAGATGTGGCGGTCGGTTGATCCTTCGCACCATACTTTGACGCGGATCATTGATGTTGCGCCTTTGAGTTTCCTGATGACGTTGTCGCAGGGTGTTAC
>JBKJSR010000064.1:0-3588 GCA_046594355.1 Bryobacter sp. | reverse complement strand
GCGATGGCGGCTGGAGTACTCAAGAAGAGGAGTTCAGAAGTCTCTCCGAGAAACAGCAACCAACCAGAGCCGATTGCTGCGCGGCCGCATTCGATTTGTCAATTCCGACGGAGCCGCTGGAGCGCCCGGCGACGAATTTTTGCTCGACATGACTGCTGGAGAATCCATCAGTGTTTCTGTTGCCTCGCTGCCTCCGAATAGCTCGGGTTGGTTGCTGTTTATCGGAGAGACTTCTGAACTCCTCTTCTTGAGTACTCCAGCCGCCATCGCTGCAGGCACGCCCCTGGCGATCAGCGGTGACATGCCTTCCCCTAACAATCCAGCGTTAAATATCGATGCTCAGCCGGCCGACCGGTTCATTCGATATTCGACTGAGCTCTGGAGATAACGGCAATGAATCTCTCCAGCAAAGCAGTCATGGCAGCGCAGAACATGCTGGTTGGCGAATCGGGTCTCAAGGTCAGCGTTGAAGCGATCCGCGAGCAAAACGGAACTCTTGCCAGCGAGGCGCAATTTCAGATCGACACAGATTATTGGAATCAAAAGCTCGGCGAGCGCATTCCACTCAATCGAAATCCGAAAATCTCGGTTGCGCTCGTCAAACTGTACCGCGGTCAAAAAGAAAAGCTTGCCGGGTTTGGCGCGCTTGCAACGCTGCAAATCGAGTTGATTTCCACTCACGAACGCGCTGACTCACTCCAGGTTCAAATGAGCGAGTTTGTTGACGCGCTATGTGATGTTCTCAACCGTAACCAGGGCTTGTGGAGCAAAGGTGTCTATTACGCCGGTGGCTTCGCTGTAGATATCTCACCCGTTGCAAAGGGCGGGCTAAACTTCGTGCAAAACGCCACGATCTCATTCGAAATTCATCTTTGGCAGGAATAACAATGGCAAACGAATACATTGCGACTCTCTCGAATCGCATCTTTATCAAATCCGAAATTGATTCTCCAGAAGTCAACAGCATGGCCGCTTCCGCCATTGCCCCCGTGACTTCTTTCCAGGTAACGAGCCAGCGTAAGCAGCTCTTCCGGCACGATAAGACGGGCTTCCGCTCCGAATCTCCCGTAATGGGTCCGCAACGTGAGTTGATCGAATTCACTCTCGATAGCTATGGCACTGGCTGGGAGGGTGGTGCCTCCAAGCCGGCAATTGCTCCGATTCTTGAGAGCGGTCTTTGCCGCAGCGCATCGCTCGGTACCGCATTTACAGTCCAGTCCAGCCTCGGCTCTTCCGTTACGCTCGTGCAGGATGCAACATTGACGATCGGGCTGGGACTTGCCTTTGGCTCGGAAATTCGCTTCGTCGAAGCGGTGAGCGGCCCGCGCGACTTCACGCTCAATGCCCCTTTTAGCGTCCAGCTCACAGCCGGTGCCCAATTGGATGGTTGTGCAAATCTTGCTCCGGGTGACCAGGTCAATACCATGGCGATTCTCGATTCCTGGGCCCCTGGTCAGGCCGTCCAGCGCTTTCTGAACGGTGCCATTTCCGACGAACTGAAAATTTCCGTGAACAACGAATTTCTGGAGATCTCCACCAAGGGATTTGCCCGCAACCTCTATGACAGTGTCAGCGGATCCGGTGGCGTAGGATTCCAGTTTCCCGCAGTGCCGGCCGGGTCTTCGCCGCTGACCAGCGCACCGATCGCAGGGCACCTTGGACAGGCCTTCATCGGCATCCCCGCTGCCCGTCTGTGTACTTTGACTCAGGCGGAAGTACGGATCGATAACAACATTGAACCCCGCACTGACGAGTTCGGTTGCTTCTCGACAAAAGCCTTTGTTCTTGGCCGCAGAAAGGTCACGCTGAGTCTTACCGTCTTTGAAAGAAACGATGAACTCAGCCAGGCGCTTTACACCAAAGCTGTGAACAATGAACCGGTACCCGTAATGCTGCAAATGGGCAACCAACCTGGTGCCATGTTTGCGGTTTATCTGCCGGCGGTTCTGTTTCCGGTACCTGCTTTCCAGGATGATCAGCCGAGGCTGCTATGGCAGTTCCGCAACGCTGTAGCAATGGGTTTACAAAACGATGATGTCTTCATCGCCATGAGGTAAGCCATGAAACTCCAATACGAGCGGGAATTCCTCTCCACTACAATGCCGGACTTTCGCTTTCAGGTTCGCCGGATTTCACTGGCTCACCGTTTGCGATTCCTTGCCGTGAACCATGAGCTGATGCAAAAGCTCAAATTTCTCAGCGCGGGGAATGTCACCGATCTACAGGAAAGAGAAGCCGCTGCCGCCCTCGAGCTGGAGCTCGGCAAGAGACTTCTCGAGGAGTGCCTTTGCGCAACGGGCGATTGCGATTCCATGCAGCCGCTTCAGCCAAAGGTTGTCGAATGGCTTCTTCACCATGCTCCTACAGAGTTGTGCATTGAAGTCCTGGGACGGATCAGCGACGAAATCTCCCTCAGCGAGCCACGACGAAAAAATTGATCGCCGCCTTCCAGTACCTCTCCAGAGGACCCCGGTGGGAGTGCGGCTCGTGTCGGCAGCGGGGCCTCGAACGAAATCGATCTTGCGGCTTTCTCAACTACGAACCTTCTGAGAAGCCTGTTTGGGCTGGAACTACTGCGGTCTTTTTCCAGTGTCCGGAAAGCACCCTCGATGGATCGGCCGCTTACTGGATTGAGTTGGAACGCTGGTGTCGGCTGATGGAGCCAGGCCGCTTGCTCGAGGTCCCTGCTGTGGACTGCGATGCGATAGCAGCCATCCAGGGAATTGAAAGGGAATTTTGAAATGAACGAACGAATCACCAATGAAAGCTCCGGCCAAAGCAGTCTTCGCTTTGGCGACGTGCTTTCCACCATGATCCAGCGGCTTGAGGCAGGGAACTCCAACCTTGTAGGGCAAATCCGCGAAGTTGGACTTTCTACGAATTCAACCCTTGGAAAGATCGGGCAGTCTGTTGCTTCAACTACTCAGACCTCCAGTCCTTCCTCTACCGGAAAAGATTTGCTGAACGCATTCAATCCGCTTGCAGGCAGCAAGAGCTCGAGTGTCTTGACCAGTCTTTTCCTCGGTCCGGTCTGGAAGGGCTTGTTTAGCCTTTTTAATCGGAGCGGCGATGGCCAGCCCGCTCCCCCTACGAAATACGCTTTTCCACAGGAGACAAGAAGCGATATGAATGCAGCGCTACGTGGTGATGGGCAGAATGTCGGGGTCAGGTCGGACGCCTTTGGTTTGAGTCAGGCGACACCACAGGCCCCTGTGTCCATCACAATTTCTATCCAGGCTCTGGATGCCAGATCTATCCTCGACCGCAGCGATGACATCGCCGCAGCCCTGAAGCAGGCCATGCTTTCAAATCATGACATCAACGACAACCTCAACGAGATCTAACCATGGAATTCCCACTACTCAGCTCAGGTGAACTGGTACAAGCCAGCACAGTCCGGTCGCAGCCGCTGCAGCACCTCGAACATATTTTCGCGGGCTTTTCCCGGCAGACTCATCGAACAACCAATGCGGATCGCAAGTCCTGGCGTTTGAGATATGAAAAGTTGAATGCGGAAGAGTCGATGCGCTTGCGCGGATTCTTTGAAGCTCTGCCCATAGAAGGGCTCTTCTCATTCACGGATCCTTG
>JBKJSR010000009.1:0-2985 GCA_046594355.1 Bryobacter sp. | reverse complement strand
TTCGAAATACCGGAGCGGCGAAGAGATGCTGCAGGCCGCATCGCGCGCGATGGCTGCCACCCGGATCCTGAGTGCGCCCAAAGCCGCTTCCGATCCGGGCACCGAGCTGCAGCGGGCACTTGCCGCCGATGAATTCCGGGTCTTCTATCATCCGGTTGTCGAGTTGGATAGCGGAGAGATTATTGGAGTGGAGGCGCTGATCCGCTGGCAGCATCCCGAGCGCGGGCTCCTGACTCCAGGGGATTTTCTCGATCTTGCCGAGTCCACCGGATGGATCCTGGAACTGGATCGATGGATGTTGCGCGAGGCATGTGCGAAGGCTCTCGAATTGAACACAAAGTACCGCCGCGCAGAGCAATTGGTGCTGACTGTCAACCTGTCGAGCCTACACTTCCGGAGCGGAGAGAGTTCCAGGGCGCTTGTAGAGATCATCGGGGATTCAGGAATCGACGCCAGTTATCTGCAAATTGAGCTGAATGAACGCGCCGACCTGTCGAGAGAAGACTTCAGTGTAATCCTCGAAAACCTCGGCCGCATGCAAGTGCAACTCAACATGAATCGAGACCGCGAGCTATTACGCATCCCCGCCGATCGCATAAAACTTCCGCCGAAGCTCGTACGGGGGCTCGCGACCGGACGCAACATAGAGAAGGCTCGAGAGATTATCGGATTGGCGCGTCGGCAGAACCTGCAAGTGGTTGCCGAAGGTGTGGAGACGCTAGAGCAGCTTGCGGTGTTGAGGGAACTGAAGTGCCATCTGGCACAGGGTTTCTATTTCACCAAGCCGGCCTCGGCGATGGATACGGAGAAGTTGCTGGCCCGCGGGCCGCGCTGGTAAGCCATACTAGAGGCGAATGGCCATCAGTCAGGAACTCCTCGAAATTCTTATTTGCCCCGCCTGTCGTGGGGAGCTTGAGCTCAAGCAGGACGGTACAGGGCTCAAATGCCTGGCCTGCAAGCGGGTCTACCCTATTCGCGACGACATCCCCGTCATGCTTGTGGATGAAGCAAAAATCGAAGAATAGGAAATGCCCAAAATCCTCGAGCGCCTGGGCAGTGGCTCGCGGGTGGCGGTGATCCGCCTCCGCTCACTCGGGGACTGTGTCTTGTCGACACCGGCGATTCAACTGCTCAGAGCCCAGCGACCGGATCTGAGGATCTCGGTTGTCGCCGAGCCGCGCTTCATTCCCCTGTTTGAAGAGAACCCCGATATCGACGACATCATCGTGCCGGGCGTTTCCCTGTTGCGGCGATGGAAGCCAGATCTCGTAGTGAACCTGCACGGCGGGACGCGGAGCCTGGTGCTCGCTACCGCTTCGCTGGCCCGCTATCGCGCGGGCTTTGCCCACTACCGCTATTCACGCCTTTATAATGTGCGCATCCCGAGGGCGCAGGAGATCCTTGGCGTGGAACGGATCATGCACACGGCGGAACATGCAGCCTCGGCTATGTTTCATCTTGGCGTGCCGGTGCAGGAAGTGCCGCGAGCGCGGCTGTTCAGCGCGAAGCGCTGGCGCGAGCAAGGCTATGCCGTGATTCATCCTTATGCTTCGGCGGCGGACAAGGCCTGGCCGGCCCAGCGCTTTCGCGATGTGGCCGAATATTTGCGGCGGGCGCTGCATCTGGAGCCCGTATTCATTGGCGGCCCTGGGGACGATCCAACGCCGTTCGCACCGTGGCACGTCGAAATTTCGACCGACTTGAAGAAAACGAAATCGCTGCTGGCATCGGCGTCGGTGTTCTTTGGCAACGATAGCGGACCAGCCCATATGGCGGCCGCATTTGGGGTGCCGGTGGCCGTATTGTATGGCCCTTCGGACCCCGTAGTGTGGGCACCCTGGCGGACCGAGTCTGAGGTATTGCATGCACCGGAAGGGATGGCGGGGATCAGCACAACGGAAGCCGTTGAAGCCTTGGCCCGTCTCAAAGTGATCGCATGAAGCGGGTGCTCCGGCTGAGTTTGCATTATTGGCCCGCGCTGCTTGGGTCGGTATTGTTGATGGCCGTGGTGGGCATGTGCCAGGCTTCGATGGCGTTGCTGATCAAGCCGCTTCTCGACCGCGTGCTCAATCCGGCGGCGGGTGATAGCGGCAGCCCGTTCGTGGAAGTTCCGATTGTGGGTTGGCAGATCCATCTTGAGAATCTGCTGCCTGCCCAAATCCATAATGTGTGGACGATGGTGGCGATAGCGATTCTGGCTGTCTTTGCGATCAAAGGCATTTGCGATTACGCGGGTAATTATATGGTCAACTATGTCGGAATGAGTTCGATCACCGACTTGAGGCAGCGCGTGTTCGAGCATGTGTTGCGGCAGGATGCGAGCTTCTTTGAATTGAATTCGACGGGGCGGTTGATGTCGTCGGTGATGAACGACATCGAGAAGATTCAAGTGGCGATTTCGCACATGATGGCTGATTGGCTGCGGCAGACTTTTTCGGCGATCGGGTTGCTTGCCGTGCTGATCGGACATGACTGGAAGCTGGCGCTTTTCTCGCTGACTGTATTGCCTTTTGTAATGGTGCCGACGGCGCGGCTGGGGCGGAGAATCAGGCGCACCACGCGCCGGGCGCAGGACGATCAGGCGCAACTGAATCACATTTTGCAGGAAGCGATCAGCGGGCAGCAAGTCGTGCGAAGCTTCAATGCGGAAGCCGTAGAGTCGGCTCGATTTCATGAAGCCGCGCTCAAGCTGCGCAAGTCGAATTTGCGCTACGTGGCACAACAGGCATTGCCATCGCCAGTCATCGAGTTTCTAGGGGCGTTGACGATAGTCGGGTTAATTGCTTATGCCCGGACTCAGATTGTAGCGGGCCAGATGACTGCGGGCGAGTTTACAAGTTTTGTGATCGCGCTGATGATGCTGTATGAGCCGGTGAAGCGATTGACGGGGATCCACAATATCTTTCAGCAGGCCACAGGGTCGGCCGAGCGCGTGTTTGAGTATCTCGATCTGGAGCCTCGCGTTGCGGATCGGGCCGATGCCAG
>JBKJSR010000006.1:0-7828 GCA_046594355.1 Bryobacter sp. | reverse complement strand
AATGAAACTGACTTTTTTCTTAGTTATGGCCGTGCTTTGTCCGGCGGCGGAAACACGCAAGATGGATCTGAAATCGGCACTGCGGCGGGCGCTCGAGCAATCACCGGAAGTATTGTTAAGCCGCTTTGACGAAGCCAGCGCCAAGCAAGCCGTGCAAGTAGCCCGCGATCCATTTGCTCCGAAAGTTGTGGCGGGTAGCGGGCTAGCGTACACCTATGGATTTCCAATGAGCATTGAGGGGAGTGCGCCCTCGATTCTGCAGGTAAAAGCGATTCAAAGCCTGGTGAATCGTCCGCAGAGTTTTCTGGTTGCGAAGGCGAAAGTGGAAGTACAGTCCGCGCAACAAACGGTGCAGATGAAGCGGGACGATGTGCTCGAAAGAACAGCGAAGCTTTTTCTCGATGCAGACCGGTTGGCGCGCAATCTCAAGCTGGTTGGCGGGCAGATCGAGAACATGGAGGCAGTGCTCGCGAGCGTGACGGCTCGAGTGGAGGAGGGAAGGGCGCTTCCGATCGAAGTGCAGCGCGCCGATCTGAACCTGAAGAAGGCACGGCAGCGTTTGCGAATTCTCAATCTGGATCTGAAGCAGACGCAGCACTCGCTTGCGTTTGTGCTCGGTTATGAGGCGGAAGATCGCGTGGAAACGATCAACGGCGATGCGATTGAGATGTCACTGGCCGGCGAAGCCGAGACAGCCATCCGGGAGTCGCTGGAGAATAGCCGCGAGTTGAAGAAGCTGCAGAGCGATTTGCAGGCGAAAAACCTGGAAGTGCGGTCGAATCAATCTGCTTGGCTGCCACAAGTGGATCTTGTGGCGCAGTATGGTTTGTTCTCGCGATTTAACAACTTCGATGTCTATTTCAATCGGTTTCAGCGCAACAACGCGCAGCTTGGCGTGAGTTTCAAGTTTCCCATCGTACCGGGTCCGGCAAGCGGAGCATTGGCGGCCCAGGCACAAATCGAGGTAAGCCGATTGCGGCTTCGCGTTTCGAATACACGCAACCGGATCGAGATGGAGACCAGGAAACTGTTTGAGGATTTGCAGTTGCAGAAGGAGAATCGGGATTTGGCGCGGATGGATCTGGATCTGGCCCGCGATCAGATCGCCGTCTCGCTGGCGCAAATGGAAGAGGGAAAGGGGACGCGAAGGCAGGTGGAAGAGTCGCGGTTTCTCGAAGCGGAAAAATGGCTGGCCTATTGGGACACGCAGTATTTATTCGACCGGGCCCGGATATCGCTCCTGGCGGCAACCGGGGGACTGATGACACTCGCGTCAAATTGATTCGCGAGCTTTCATCGCAACTCGCGATACTGTTGCGGGTTCTAATGGATTAACCCATGTTTCGCATTTCCGCATTCATTCTTCTCTTTATCGTATGGATTACCGGTTGCTTCGGAGCGACCTTCGGCACCGTCACGCCGCTCACCGGGGGTGTGGTGGATATTGTGCTCGATGCGCCAAGGCAGAGGCTTTATCTGGTGGGGGTTCCTGACAAGATTGAGATTTACTCAATTCCGCAACGAAGATTTCTGACTCCGATCCGGACAGATTCACTACCGCTCTCCGCTGCGTTGAGCCGCGACGGCAAAGCGCTTTATGTGGCTTGCCACAACTCGGCAACCATCAACGTGATCGACCTGGACCAACTGGCGGTAGTGAACCGGATCAGTTTGCCGTCCCGGCCCGAGGGAATCGCAGTGGGTGGAGACGGCCGGGTGTTGATCACGACGATAGGCACCGGGGTGAACAATTCGCAGAACACATTGCTGCTCTATGATCCTTCGGTTACCGATTCGCGCAGCCTGACGGCGTTGACACTTGTGCCGCCGACACCGGCTTCGCCGGGAACCACAACTACAGGGCAACTGATCCAGGCGAACCGGAGTTTTCTTGCGACATCGGACGATGGGCGCTTCATTATCGGAGTGAACATTCCTAACGGAAATTCGCGCGCAGCTTTCGTTTTCGAGGTTGCCTCGGCTACGATGCTGCGTTCGCGAACGGTGAACAATATTTCGAGCGTACTCTCGGTGTCGGCAGATGGCAGCAGATTCATGGCTGGCCTGAATTTGTTTGAGACGGAAACGCTGACCGTGCTCGGGCAGCAGAATCTGGCGAATGCGCCGTATCCGATTGCGGCCAACATCAACTTCAACGTGCAGCAGAATCAAGGCGGCAGTGTTTTTGCGCCGGATGGGAAAACGATTTATTCGGCATTCAATATTGCACCGACACAGAATCCTCCGGCGCGAGCGAATGTGGGTCAGATGCAAATTTCCGATGCGGAAAACCTGCTGATCAGGATGGGCTTGCAGATGCCGGAGAATCTGGCCGGGAAAATGCTGATCAGTCCGGACGGGCAGACGATTTACGCGATTTCCGAATCTGGATTTGTGTCGATTCCGATTGGACAGTTGAACCGGAGTCCACTTGCGGCACCGGAGCGCACGGCGCTGATTTTGGCGAATGATCAATGCGGAGTATTGGCGAACCAGCGGAGGTCGTCCATCCTGGTGCGCAACGAAGGCACCGGCAGGCTTACGGCAAACGCACAGATTCTGACCAACGTCACGGGAGTTGCCGGAGTGGGTGGAGTAGGGGGAGCGGGGGGCGGGCAAGTAGGCGGAGGCATTATTATTATTCCCGGTATAGGCGGGCCAGTTGTGATCGGCCGTCCCGACGTGCCTGGCATTGGCTTGCCAATAGGGCAAATCGGAGCGCCAGTCACGAATCCTGGGGTAGTGAATGCGTCGCCAACCGTGCAGAACACGAACACGGCGGATGGGCCGATGATCAACTTCGGATACAACAGCAGCAACAACAATTTGGGTAGCACCGCCCCGACGAACTTTTTGATTCAGTCGAGTGAAGCAGTGAATATTCCATCGCTGGTGCGGGTGTATCAGAACAACCGTGACTCAGAAGCGAAGGGCGACATAGTGCCCATCGAACAGGGCATCTCGGCAAACGAGGCACTGGTGGATATGGTGTACGATCCGGCACGGCGGCGAGTTTATATCGCGAACTCGGGGCTAAACAGGGTGGATGTTTACGATGAGCGAACTCGTGCGATGCTAGCACCCATCAAGGTCGGCCAGTTGCCGAGATCCCTGGCGCTATCGAGCGACGGGGCTAGTCTTTATGTAGCGAATTCGAGCTCCGAATACATTGCGGTTGTCGACCCGGACCGGGGCCAGGTGATTTCAAAATTCACTTTTCCTCCACTTCCCGTGATAGCCAATGTGCCGCTGATTTATCCGTCGCAGATTGCGGCGACGCAGCGCGGATTGCTGGTGATCATGAATAACGGCAGCCTCTGGACGACGGTTGGAAACCAAATGATTCCGCGGTCGAACTGGAATATTTTGGGGGCGGCGAATCTGGTGGCTCCCCGGACGATGTCGGCAACTCCGAATGGCGAATACGTAATTTTGCTCAATGGCAATGGCATTGTTTACCTGTACGATGCGATTGCCGACGACATCATCCAGTCGCGCCAAGTCTTTACGGGCGCGGCTCTGACGGGCTACTATGGCCCGGTTTCGGCAGGGCCACGGGGTTCATATTATGTTGTAAACGGTACGGTGCTCAATCAATCGCTCACGCCGATCAGCAGCTCGACGGCAGCGGGAGCCGTGGCTACAACGACAATTCCGGCCGTTGCAGCGATTGGAAATAATCAATACGCGCGATTCGCGATGCCGGTGCGGGCTAATGCGACCGCTGTCGTGGCGGCGCTGCCCGCCATCGAAATTGCGAACACAGAAACAGGGCAAACACTTCGCCGACTGAATGCGCTGGAAGGTCCTATCGCAACTGTACTTGGTGCGCAGCGCACCAATGTGGAAGGCCGTACGATGGTGGTGGATGCGGCGGCGACAACAGCCTATGTACTGACGACCAGCGGGTTGAGCATTGTAAGTCTTGAGGCGGCGAGCATGGTGGACCGGCCCGCGATCAGCCAAAGCGGAATGGTTTCGCTTTCGAGCTACACCACCGACATCGCAGCGGGTGGGATCGTATCGATATTTGGACGCAACCTTGGCACTACGGCTGCGGCGAGTAGCACCCCGCTGCCGACCTTGATCGAAGGTGTCTGTGTCACGTTGGGCAATGTCCCACTGCCGCTGTATTTCACATCCAGTGGTCAGATTAATGTGCAAATTCCGTTTGAACGGGCCGCAGGCGCTTATCCGTTGATCGTGCGGGACACGAACAAGAAGCTGGCAAGCGTTGTGCAGAATCTGCGGATCGTGAGGCAAGCTCCATCCGTGCTGGTGGATGCGGCTACGAAGCAGGCGGCGATCTACGACGATAAGGGCCAGGCGATCAGCAAGAGCAACCCTACCACGCGAGACCGGCGGCTGGTAATCTACGCAACTGGATTGGGACCCACTAAGGGAGGAAGAGTGACGACGGGAGCGGCTTCTCCGTCCAATCCGCCCGCTGAAAATTTCGATGCCGTCAAGGTGTTCTTCGGCGACAAGCGTTATAGCCAGGCCGAGATGATTGTCGAGTGGAGCGGGCTCGTGCCGGGCTTCGTCGGTCTTTATCAGATCAACATTTATGTTCCAGGCGACCGCATACGGGGAGAGAATCTCGACGTCACGATTCGAGTAGCCGGGATTGAAAACAAGTTCATTGAAGCGGCAAGGCCGACAGTGACGGTTGAGTAGTCAGGTCCGGTATGTATAATTCGTGTGTGCGCCTTTCTTTACGTTTCCCAGGGTTTCTATCTGTCCTGCTGCCGATGCTTTTGCTATACGGCTGCGCCAAGGACATCAATAACAAAGACGCGATCAAGGAAGCGGTGCTGAAGCGGCTGACCTCGGTGTCCGGCTTGAATATGGCCGGGATGGATGTGGACGTCACCAATGTGTCGTTTCAGGGGAATCAAGCGGATGCGCAGGTTGCGTTTCGGGCGAAGGGTTCGACGGACAGCATGCTCAACATGAGCTACAAGCTGGAGCGTAAGGGAGACGAGTGGACGGTGAAGTCTACGAGCGGCGGCATGGGTGGTGGCGGGGGCACGAAGCTGCCGCCCGGACATCCTCCGGCAAGCCCAGGCGGCCCTAAGTGAAACGGGTTGCGGTTCTAGGCGGCGGACCGGCTGGAGCGCATACGGCGGAACTGCTGGCAGCTTCGGGGCTGGAAACGATTCTGATCGATGAGAAGCTTGCGTGGGAGAAGCCTTGCGGGGGAGGAATCACCTACAAGGCTTATGACAAATATCCCTTTCTATTTGAGAGCCGGACTCCCAAGAAAATTGTGACCGAATCGTATATCGGGGCGCATAAGGTGGGCAGCGTCAAGTTGAAGCTGAATCAGCCACTGCTGGTTTTTTCGCGTCTTGAATTGAACCAGATGCTACTGGATCGGGCAGAGAAGGCAGGAGTCCAGATCGAGAAGGAACGAGTAACGGCCATCGAAGAGCGTGATCAGGGTTGGACGCTCAAAACGAAGGCCGGGGCGATTGAAGCGGATTACATGATTGTCGCGACCGGGGCGCGCAACCCGTTGCGTGAGGTGGGCACGCAGTGGACGCCGGAAGACACGATGGTGGCGCTGGGTTATTACATCCCGACCAACCAGGAACACATCGACATCCAGTTTCTGGATCGTCTTGAGGGCTATATCTGGATCTTTCCGCGAGCGGGACATCTGTCGGCGGGCATCTGCGGACGCGGCGAGACGGCGCAGCAATTGAGGGTGCGGCTGGAGCGCTATCTCGATGAAAAAGGGATTAACTGGAAGCAGGGACAACTTTACGCGCACATGCTTCCCTCGCTATCGCGAGCGCACTGGAAGACCAATCGGGTGGCGGGCAAACGGTGGATGGCCGTGGGCGATGCAGCGGGTCTGGTGGATCCGATCACTGGGGAAGGCATCTACTATGCGATGCGCTCGGCCGATCTCGCCAGCAGAGTGATCCGCGCGGAGGCTTTCGACCCGGCGACGGCGGCGAGTATGTATCGCAGCCAGATGGAAGACGATTTTCTGCTCGATCTCGAATTTGGGGCCAGCTTCGCGCAAAAGCTTTACCTGGGGCGCTTTTTCTTTAAGAGCATCCCGTCGTGCATTGTCGGTTACATGAACCGGAGCCCGAAGCTGTATGAATTGATGCAGGACATTTTCTCGGGAACGCAGGATTACATCAGCCTGCGTAACCGGGTGTTTCGCAGTTTGAACGGGTCGGTGAATGAATCTGTGGTCAACTTTATCTTTCAGCGGATCATCCCCGAAGCACCGGTTAGCATGCGCGCAACAGCCCGTTAAAATATCATGAACAAGACTCGTTCCAGCAGCCTGCTTGAAAGAGCAAGGCAAGTCATTCCCGGTGGTGTAAATTCCCCCGTGCGTTCGTTCCGCAGCGTTGGCGGCGGCCCGCTCTTTATCAAGAAGGGCGAAGGTTGCAGGATGATCGACGAAGACGGCAACAGCTTTATCGACTACATCGGGAGTTGGGGGCCGCTGATTCTGGGCCATCGTCCGAAGTGTGTGATCGATGCGATTCAAGCGGTGCTTGAGATCGGTACGAGCTTTGGAGCGCCGACCGAGAGAGAGATCATTCTGGCGGAGGCGATCCGCGATGCGGCACCTTCGATGGAGATGGTGCGCCTGGTGAATAGCGGGACTGAGGCGGCGATGAGTGCGTTGCGGGTGGCGCGCGGATTTACGGGCCGCGATCTTTGCATCAAGTTTGAAGGCTGTTATCACGGCCACGTCGATTCGCTATTGGTGAAGGCGGGTTCGGGGTTGGCCACACTTGGTTTGAGCGACAGCGCGGGAGTGCCGGCGGCGTTTGCAGCGACGACGATTTCGGTGCCGTTTAACGACCTTGCCGCAGTGGAACAGGCATTCGAGAACCATGCGGGAAAAATTGCGAGTGTGATGGTAGAACCCGTGGCGGGCAACATGGGTTGCGTGCCGCCGGCTCCCGGTTTTCTTGAAGGGCTGCGCAGTTTGTGTACGAAGCACGGAGCGCTGTTGATCTTTGATGAGGTGATGTGTGGTTTCCGTGTGGCCTATGGCGGCGCGCAGACGCTCTACGGGGTGAAGCCCGACATGACCGCGTTTGGCAAGATCATTGGCGGCGGGCTTCCGATTGCCGCTTATGGCGGTAAGGCGGAAGTGATGAATTACGTTGCGCCGGTGGGGCCGATCTACCAGGCAGGCACGCTGTCGGGGAATCCGCTGGCTGTGTCTGCGGGCTTGGCAATGTTGAATTACCTCAAGGAACACCCTGAGGTTTATACGACGCTGGAGCAGCGTACGGCGGCGCTTTGCTCCGACAATTTTCCGGGTGTTACGATCAACCGCGTTGGCTCGATGTTCACGTTCTTCTTTACGACGGAAGCGGTATTTGACTACGAGTCGGCGAAGAAGTGCGACACGGCGCGCTTTGCCAGGTTCTTCACTCATATGTTGGAGCATGGCGTGTATCTTGCTCCGTCGCAATTTGAATCGGGCTTTGTGGGCTATGCGCACCAGGATGCCGACATCGAAGCCACGCGGGTGGCGGCGCGTCAGTTTTTCGAAGCGGAATAAACCAGGCGGCCTCCGACATAAGTGGAGGCAACCCTGGTGGTGAGTACATCCTTGAGGGCGATCTTCATGATGTCCCGCTCAAGGATCAGGAAGTCGGCCAGTTTACCGGGAGTGATCGAGCCCTTCTGTTTTTCTTCAAAGGCTGCATAGGCAGGCGTGAGGGTGAAGCTCTCGAGAGTTTCTTCGCGGGTGAGCTTCTGGTCTGGCATCCAGCCGCCTTCGGGGAAGCCGCTCTGATCCTGCCGCACCCTCAATTGCTGCGCCGTCTCGCCGCGTCCA
>JBKJSR010000762.1:0-4268 GCA_046594355.1 Bryobacter sp. | reverse complement strand
AACTCTCAGGTCTCGATGCGTTGCAGCAGCTCAATGGAACCATTGGAACTTTGTCCTTCGACCCGAACGACGCAGGTTCTGTGCGCCTCGCAATTGTTCGAATGGAGCGCCTGGTCGATAGCAAAGTTGCGCCATACAAGACCAACCCGCTTGTTTCCCAGATCGCGAGCGGCATTAAGGCGCAGTACAAGAAACACATTCTCGAAAAGGCCCGACGGGCTTAGTTGGCCGCAACCGGATTGTCAGAGTACTGGCTTATCCGAAGAACCCCTCCAAGAGAAGCCGCTCAAGGTCTCTGTTTCCATGAACTACACGGACGAGTTCTATTTCATCTTTCAATGGGAAGTAGAAGAGAAGAATCTTCTCAAACCCATCTGAAACGGGGAATCGGCGCATACCTTGAAGCTCCGGTCTCCTGACGAAGAACCGATATCCAGCCTCTGGTTGACCGGCAAGCATCGAAACGGTTGAATCGGCGGCTCCCAGAAATCTGTCGGCAGTATCGATGTCGGCGTTTTCGGCCTACCAAACCCATTGCGCCATGAGATCGCGTTTGGCGGATTCACGCTTACGGACTGTTGCCACTAGGCCGACTTGCGCGCTTTGCGTGCTTCAAGCTGCCGCAGGGCCTCTGCTCTGATATCGCTCCAGTCCTGGCGTGTCATCTCCGTAGCTTCGCCGCTTTGGATTCCTTCCATCAAAAGAGCTTCAAGCCGATCTTGAGCCTTGCGCTTTTCGTCGTCTCGAATGAGATCTCGGACGTACTCGCTAACGCTACTGTATCGGCCTGAGCCCACCTGACCATCGACGAAGTCCTTGAGTTGGTCGGGGAGTGAAATGTTCATTGTTTGCATAGGAAGTCCTGCACAATGGTCAACTTAGCACACATGGCAAAAGATGGCAACCCTTGCCATGACAGACCAGGACATTCGTTTAGAGACGAATTGTGCAGTCGAAGCGATGTAGCCGTTTCGGCTTGCAGCACTCTACTAGTCAAGGGCTCATGTTTCAGGAATTCTGGGCCGGAACGGATTACACTACTTAAAGATGCGGTTGCTATTTATTTTACAGATGTTGTCATGTTTTATGCTATCTGGGCAGAGTTCCGGCAGCCGTGCCGAAGAGATTGAAAAAGAAAAAAACGCCAAAGCGAAGGCTTTGAAACCAGAAGCCGCTTCAAAGGCGGAGAATTTCCTGCGTAAGTTCAAGGATGACAAAAGGAACGGGAAATTTGAGCTTGGAGTGCAAGGGCTCCGCCCGAAATTCGGCAACATGGTGACAGGCGGCGGCTTTGCATTGGGCCTCGAATATCTACGCGACGACTTGCTAGAAGGGGCGTTGACGACTCGGGCGTCGGCCCAGTTCTCGACGAGGCTTTATCAGAAATACGAATTGCAAGCGACTTTCCCGAAGTTGGCGAACGGCAAAGTGCTGGTCGATCTTATTGCCTCGCATCGGGACTTCAACTCACTGAATTACTATGGACCGGGGCCGGATTCACGGAGAACCGGGCGTTCCAATTACCGCCTTGAGGATACGAGTTTCGACACGATTGTGGGGATTTCTCCCACACGCTTCTGGAAGCTTGGATCGAGCGGCGGTGTTTTGCTGACTAATGTGGGCCCCGGCAAGGATCGGCGCTTTATCTCGTCGGAGTTGCAGTACAGTCCGGCGGTTTCGCCCGCTATCGATCAGAATCCGCATTTTTTGCGCTATAGCGTATTCACTCAAATCGACTACCGGGATAGCGCGACAGGTCCGAAATCGGGAGGCAATTATGTGATCCAGCATTCCTGGTACCGGGATCGGGATCAAGGGCGCTTTGACTTTCGCCGGCTGGACATCGATCTCGAACAACACATTCCGTTTCTCAACCGGACGCGGCGAATCGTTCTGAGGGCGCAGGGGATCTTTATGGAGACGGACACCAACAAGTTAGTGCCGTTCTATCTGCAGCCAATCATAGGAGGGTCCGATTCGCTGCGCGGTTACCGTAGGTTCCGCTTCTCGGATCGCAACGCAGTGGTCTATAACGCCGAATACCGGTGGGAGATTTTCTCCGGTCTGGATGGAGGATTATTTTTCGATGCGGGCAAGGTCATGCCGAGGCGCAGCATGTTGGGTTTTTCGGACCTAGAGACCAGCGCGGGATTTGGTCTTCGCTTCAACGCCCGCAACGCGAACTTTCTGCGGCTGGACGTTGGATTCAGTCAGGAAGGTTTTCAGATCTGGTTCACGTTCAACGACTTGCTGAACAATCGCAAGTTTGGCGCCAACACACTGCAGCCGGCCTATTAGGAGAGACGCCATGAAGAAGACAATTTTTCTTTTAACGATGCTGGCAATGCTTGCTTGGGGCAAGAAGTTCTACGGCGACGATCCATTGGCGGCAGAGCCAAAGAATCGCGATATTCGAGAAGCTCAAAACCGAAAGCTAAACAACTACTACGATCTGTTTTCGCACCAGTTCAAAAATCTGGGAGAGCGGCACCCGAAGAATGGTCCGCCGATCCGGGCGAAGGCCGTCAACACGCTTGGTGAGCCGATGGACGGTGCGTGGTGGGAGCGGCGGCATTACTACAGGCGGATGAGCCTGGAAGAGTTGAAGCGCGGGCCGGGCAACACGAATTTTCCATCAATGGACGGCAAATGGACCGTTGTTTCCGCAAAGACCGAAGGTGTAACGCCAGGCTTTTCGATTCGCGATATAAAGAATCGTCTTTACTTCATCACATTCGATCCGCTGAGCAATCCGGAAATGGCGACCAGCGCCGAGACGATCGTGTCGCGCATTTTTTACGCACTGGGCTATCACGTGCAAGAGAACTACATCGTTCACTTCAGCCAGGATCAACTGGTGGTGGGGGAAGGCGTCAACATTCCAGACAGGCGAGGGAAACCGCGCAAGATGACGCAAGAGGATTTGCAATTGATCTTTGCGAAGGTTCCGCAGCAGAAAGACTTAAAATATCGTGCGACTGCGTTACTTGGACTTCCGGGTGAACCATTAGGGCCGCCGCGCTATTACGGCACACGCCGCGATGATTCGAACGACGTGATCCCACATGAGCACCGCCGCGAACTGCGCGGGCTGCATGTGATCGATTCGTGGGTCGATCATGACGAGTCGCGGGCGATCAACAACCTGGACGTGCTGTACAAAGACGGCGGCATGCAGTATGTAAAGCACTACATGCTCGGCTTTGGCTCGACATTGGGCAGCAGCACGGAGAAGGCAAACAGTGCGCGTAGCGGCAGCTATTTTTTTAGCTGGAAGGACTCGGCGAAGCAATTGTTTACGCTCGGCCTGGTACCCCCTTATTGGGCATTTGCCAAGTATCCGGATTATCCGAGTGCGGGCCGTTTTGAATGGAAAGTATTCGACCCGGAGAAGTGGGTACCCGAGTATCCGAATCCGGCTTTCCGGAACCGGCTTGCCGACGATGAATTCTGGGGTGCCAAGCTGGTTACGGCATTTAGCGACGAAGATTTGCGGGCGCTGGTATCGACAGCGGAAATGAGCGACCCGAAGGCGGCCGCGTGGCTTGTTGAATGTCTTGCCGGGCGGCGTGACAAAATCGGCAAGCATTACTTTGCCAAGTTACTGCCTTTCGATCAATTTCAGGTGGAAGGCGAAGAATTGCGCTGGGTAGATCTAGGGGCGAAGCTGGGCTACATGCCGGAGGCCGGTGCAACGCTGCAATGGTTTGCTTTCGACAATGAGACTGAGAAGAAGACCATGCTGAGCGGGCAGACCTCGCGCAGGCTGCCGCTGGTAGCGGGGCGTCCCTTTGACGGCTATTATGGAGCGACGATCACGAACACGAAGAACCCGAAGCAGACCGTGGATGTTTATCTGCGCGGACAAAACGTGGTTGGCATTGAACGGACCTGGTAGAGGAGAACTCGTGGCGACCTGAGTAACAATCGCGGCCAGGGAACTGGTGCCTGAAGAGTTTACCCAGCTTTCCGTCGATGTCTCGAAACCGCAGTTGGGCGATGCGATCTTCCGGAAGCCGTTGATATCAAGCGGGAATTTGACTGCGCTGCGGCTACCCGACGGGTGGGTGGCCTCGAAGCGCCAGGAGCCTTTATTTCTGGCCTCTGGACGCAGTCCCAAAGGTCCACGAGAGAAGCTGCTTTCTGGAAACCGCAGTTGGGCGATGTGATCTCCCGGAAGCCGCGGGAATTTGACTGCGCTGCGGCTACCCGACGGGTGGGTGGCCTCGAAGCGCCAGGAGCCTTTATTTCTGGCCTCTGGACGCAGT
>JBKJSR010000629.1:0-2500 GCA_046594355.1 Bryobacter sp. | reverse complement strand
TTTAAGCGGGTTAAGAATCGCTTCGTCCGCGCAACGCCGCTGCGATTGCGATAAGAATACATGTAGCTCACATGTACATTTCTATCTGGCTGACGCTTTTTCTCGCCCCGCTCGCATTTGCGACGCCTGTTCCGTTTGACCTCACCGGAGTTAAGCTTGGCCCCATTTCGGTGGTCCGTGAAGGCGACATCGCCTTGGTGCGCTGGCTGGACGGCGAAGGGCGAAATTGGGAAGCTTCGTTTCATCTGGATCCAGCGCGCCCGCTGATCGCCGCAATTCGCGAAAACGGCAAGGTCCTTGTCGAAAACGCAGTTCCACTCTATAACGCGAGCACGGGAAAACGCCGCGGCGGCTTTGACGAATTCTTCGATTTTCCTCCCAGCCATCCTGAGGGCACACGCAGCCATCAGGGCCGCCTACAACTCAGCGCCGCGCGTGCGGTGACCCGCGGAGACCGCGTGGAGGTCAGCTTCGAGGGCTTCCAAATGGGACCCTTCAACGGATCGATCCAGTACACGTTCTACCCCGGCACCCGCCTCATCGAACAGGCCGCCGTTGCCTCCACGAGCGAGTTAGACACCGCCTATTTCTATGATGCCGGCCTGCGAATGGCAGTTCCCCGCGATACACGGGCAGGCAACAATATGGAGTCGGAAGTTACTTACTACAACACGGAGGGACAACTCAGCGTTGCGCATCCCAATACCAGCGAGAGACTTGCGGTAAAGGTGCGCTACCGCAGCCTTGCCGCGCGTGCGCAGAGTGGTAGTATCGCTGTTTTTCCGGCCCCTCATAAATACTTCATGCCCCGCGATTTCACTACGAACATGGGCTATTTATGGCATACGGCATTCCGTGGTCAGGTATCGCTCGGCATTCGGCAGCTCCCGGACGACAACTCCCGCTTTTACCCGTGGATGAACGCGCCGCCCGGATCCGCTCAACGAATGAATGTCTTTTACTTACTGAGTGACGGCGGTGCGCAAGCTCTCCTCGATGAAGTTACTAAGTTCACCCATCGCGACAGGTTTCCCCGCCTCCCTGGCTATGTCACGGTAGCCCCACACTGGCACTTCGCCTACACGGTTCAGGCCATGGCCAACGCAGGCAACTGGGTGCCTCCCTTTAAGCCTGTGCTGAAAGACATGGGGGTTGACGTAGCCATCATTGCCGACTTCCATGGGGATGGGCACCCGCAGGATCAAACGGAACTCCGCCTGAAGGAACTGAAGGCGTATTTCGATCATTGCCGCGCCCAATCGGAAAAGGACTTTCTTCTCATCCCGTCGGAGGAAGCCAACGTGCATTATGGTGGTCACTGGGCTGTATCTTTCCCGAAACCGGTTTACTGGATCATGGGGCCGCCGGGATCGAAATCCAGCATTTCCGAGGTGCCGGGCTATGGCACGGTTTACAGAATCGGAAGTCAAAAGGCGCTTCTCGACATGATGCACAGGGAGCATGGTTTTGCCTACCAAACGCACCCTCGTACGAAAGGATCCAAAGAGTACCCCGACAAGATCCGCTACAGCGAACACTTTCTCGACGATACATACTTCGGGGCCGGCTGGAAGCAGATGCCAGCCGATATGGCGTCGCCGCGCATGGGCGAGCGGAGTCTTACGCTGCTGGACGACATGAGCAATTGGGGGCTGAAAAAGCGGCTCCTCGCCGAAGTGGATGTATTCCAAATCGACTCTACGCACGAGTTATACGCGCACATGAATATCAACTATGTGCGCGCAGCCAGCCTCCCCACCTACGACAACTATGGCGAACTGATACAGACGATGGAAAAGGGCGATTTCTTTGTGTCCACTGGTGAAGTGCTGATGCCCGAACACAGCATCAAAGAAGAGAGTCCGGGTAAGTTGCGCGCCACGGCGCAAATTCAAAATACGATGCCACTGCAATTCGCCGAGCTCGTGTGGGGCGACGGCATCGAAACGCATCGCACGAAGTACAGCCTTGAAGCATCGCACGCTTTTGAGAATCGGAAGATCGATTTTGAAAGCGACGCTCCCAACTGGCGCTGGGCACGGCTCGCCGTCTGGGACATCGCCGGTAACGGCGCATTTGCCAATCCGGTCTGGAATGAGAAGCCCCGGAAAACCGTTGCCGTCGATGGCTGGCACAACCGCGAAGCGCAACCCCACTATCGATGGGAGGGCACATATATGGGTGGATTCTCGGGTCTCGGAAAGCTATTGAACGGCCTTGGTGTTGCGACTACTACCATCCATGAAGCGATCAGTGCGAAGTCACTCACGGGAATCGATCAACTCATCCTCGTTGACCCGGACACACCCAAAGAAACTGCCACGCCTAACGAAATCACGGACGCCGAAATTGAGGCTCTAGTCACATGGGTTGAGAACGGAGCTACGCTGATTTTGCTGAATAACGACCCTGGAAACGCGGAATTCCCCAGGATGAACGCACTCGGCAAGCGCTTTGGCATTGAGTTTGAAGAGCGGAAGCACACCGACGCTCAAGGCAA
>JBKJSR010000546.1:0-4120 GCA_046594355.1 Bryobacter sp. | reverse complement strand
CTCCCGGCGACCCCGCCATCGAAGCTCTGAAGAAATGGCGCCTTGAGCAAGCGAAGAAAGAAGGCGTCCCCGCCTTCCGCATTTTGACGGACAAAGTGCTGAACGAGATCGCCGCCGACCGCCCCTCGGTCACCGACGAACTCCTCGAAGTCTCCGGCCTCGGCCCCAGACTCGTCACCCGCTACGGCCCCGGCATTCTGAAAGTCTTGGCGCAACTCTAGCCCCGTCTTCGGCTCTAGCGTCTTGTGTTGCTTTCGCCGTCTCGAACGCCGCAGAATTTACGCTGGCGAAAAGATAATTCTCAGTGACGGGCTCCGTCATCGCTTTCGCGTCAAGAATTTTGCTCGTATCCCGATTGCCGTGCGACATAAGACCACGCGGACCACGTCGAGCAGATAGTAGCGGAACTGCCAATCATGTTGTCCATCGCTGACCAACAGATAAAAGGCTTCAGGCAGGCTATTTCCGTTCTGCTGCGTCACGCCGAGCCGAGCAGGCTGAAGACGATTACAGATCCATAGCCAATACAGCCTCGGTCAGCTTTGCCCTTGTCTGTATCCTCCGCTCCACCCCCACCCGCTGCCCATTCAACTGCACTCCCCTAAAATTGTCAAACGGCTCCGCCACTCCCTGCACCACCACCACCGGCCGCGTCGTCATGTGCCCATACTGCCGATAGGCCTCCGCAAACAGACTCACTTCACTAAAGCCGGTCAGATCCGCCAGCGTCACAAACTTCATCGGCCCCCGGCTCGTCGGATGAATCCGGTCCGCCACAATCATGCCTGCCACCTCCACGGTCTTGCCAAAGAACTTACGCGGCGTCTCGCGTAATTCTTTCGCACTTACATAGTGACTCCAGTCCATACCCGGCGCATAGTAATCGAGCGGATGCACCGTCACCGGAAAACTCAACAATTCCGCCTCCCATCGCACATTGACACCATTCCCCCCAAAGTCCGGCTCTTCACTTACAAACAACGGATCGTTCGCCTGTCCACCTCTTACACTCATCCGCGACAGCCGCCAGAACATACGTCCCCGCGTCTCACTCAGTGAATCAAAAGCCCCCACCTTGAGCAGACTCAACCACTCACTTTGCGTAGGCTGCGCACGACGATAGAAATCCGCGACATCCCGGTAAGGCCGCCCCGCCACAATCCGCGCCACTACCGTTTCGCTCAATCCCTTCACCTGATTCAGCGGCAGCCGGATCGACTGTCCCGCCACCAGAAATTTCTCCGCATCGCTCACGCTCACACAAGGCGTCAAAAAATGCGCACCATTGCGCAATGCCTCGAGCACATACACAATCTGCGCATAGAAACCCCGTCGGCAAGTCAGCACCGCCGCTAAAAACTCCACCGGATGACGCATCTTCAGAAACGCGCCTTCATAAGCCTCCACCGCATAAGCGGCCGAGTGCGCCTTGTTAAACATGTAGCCGGCAAATTCGCGCAACATGCTCCATACCGCTTCGATCTCGCCTTCGGAATGCCCGCGCCGCCGCGCACAATCGCGAAGCTCTTCGCCCATCGCATCAATGCGCGCATGGTCGCGATTCTTCACGAGCAATCGCCGCAGCGTATCGGCCCGCCCCCAGTTCATGCCCGCAAAGCCATTCGCCACCAGCAAAATATGCTCCTCGTAAACCAGCAGCCCATAAGTCTCGCTCAGCAGCGGCTCCAGCGTCGGGTGTACATAGGTCACCGGCTCCAGCCCCTGATGGCGGCGCGCAAACATCCCCTTGCGCCCTTCATTGGCCGCTCCCGGACGGATCACCGATTCAATGGCCGTCAGGCAATTGATGTCGCGGCAATTCGTCAGCACCAGCAGGTTCACCATGTTCGGGCTTTCGATGTGAAACACCCCGCGAGACTCCCCACACGCAATTCCCTCCCAGGTCGCCGCATCGCTCTCATCCACCGCTTCCGGCTCGCGGCCCGTGTTCACGCGAATGTTGTCCCGCGCCTCGCGCAGCACGCTCAAGCCCGCCTGCCCCAGCAGATCCATCTTCAGCAGCCCCAAGTCTTCCACGTCGTCCATCGCATAGTGGGTCGTCAGAATGTTCTTCGCACTACGGAAAAGCGGAATGCGATCCGCGATGGGGCTAGCCCCGATCACGAGTCCGCAGGGATGCATGGATCGATGCCGTGGCACTCCATCAAAACGCCCCGCCATGCCGAGTATCGTCTTGTAAGGTTCCTCGTGGACAGGCAGATGAGCACACTCCGGATTGGTCTGCACTGCCATCGCAGCATCACCGGAAAAGTAGGGAATGTGTTCCGTAAAACGCCGCACCTCCCGCTCTGGAATGCCGTACACCTTCGCGATATCACCGATCGCCGCCCGGCCCTGAAACGTGTTGTAGGACCCGATCATCGCCACGTATTCTTCCCCGTATTTGTCGAACACATAGCGCACCACTTCATCGCGCTTGTCCCACGGCAGATCGAGATCGATATCGGCCAGCTTCTGAAACTGCATCCGTTCCTTGTTCAGGAAACGCTCGAAGCAGAGGTTAAAGCGGAACGGGCAAATATTGCCAATGCCCAGCGTGTAACAGACCAGACTGCCTGCCGCCGACCCGCGCGCCAGCGTCGCAATCCCTCGCGCATTCGCCCAGCGCACAATATCGGCAAAGATCAAAAAGTATTCGGCATAGCCCACCTCGCCGATCACACTCAGTTCGCGATTCAACCGCGCAATCCCCTCGGCCGGCATCGCCTCGCTATAGCGCGCACGCATCCCCGCTTCCGCCATTGCCCGCAATTCCTCCATCGCCGGCCGCTCGCTCTCATACTTCGGAAAGTGTATGTCGCCCAGTTCAAAATCAAAGCGGCAGCGTTCTGCTATCGCCCAGGTATTCCCGATCGCCTGCTTCAGCTCGCCCATCTCGGCTTGCACTTCAGCCGAGGTAGGGAAGTGATAATCTCCCGGACGCTTCTTCGCCTCATGCTCCTGCCCCAGCATCGTCAGCGTGCGCATGCTCGAGAGCACCTCCCAGCGCAGCGCTTCTTCTGCATTACGCATCCCGTAATGCACGTCGTTGGCGACCACGGTCGGCACCTTCAACCGCCGCGCGGCATTCAGCAACACACGCGAACTCCGCCGGTCTTCCTCGTTATGAAAACTCAGTGCAAAGGCCAGATTGCGCCCATAGATTTCGCGATAGAGATCGCAATTCGGGTCGGCATCGACACCTGCCAGGCAAATCAGTCCCCGCGCAAAACGCGCCAGATCCTCGGCCCCCAGACCTTCTTCATCCTGAAAACGCGTATGCTTGCGCGCCCTTACGCTCAACAGGCGGCAGAGGTTGCGATAGCCCTCGGCGCTCTCGACCAGCAAGGTCAGCCGCTTGTTCTGGGCGAGTGTGATCTCGCAGCCGATCACCGGATGTACGCCCGCCGCCCGTGCGGCCTTGTAGAACAACACCGCACCTCCAAGGGTATCGGTATCGGTCAACGCAACGGCAGGCATATCGCAAGCAACGGCCCGTGCGACCAGTGCCTCAGGTGACAGTGTACTGTCCAGCAAAGAATAGAAACTATGATTGCGCAAAGGGGCAAACGGCATACAGCCAGTTGTAGCATATTCGCCTTTTCTTCGCTATCGCTTGTCGAACTCTTTTCGCGCCGCCTCGTCGTCACGAGATCCGGCCGATGGACTCGGTCCCCTACACTGGAAAAAGGAGGAATCATGAGCGACGGTCGCGAAGAGCGTGAGGAACAAAAGATGCGCATCGAGCAGGAAAAGCGAAACAACCGCGAGGACCAGATCGAACGCGAAGACGCAGATGAAGGAGAGCCGGAGCGCGTGGACTCCTAGCAAGCCGGAAAGCAGGGACTACCTGAGCCCACCCCGGTGCTTTTTGCCGCGTTTTCTCTCTCCATCCACGCACGCAATGCACTGGAGACTTTGACTACTCGGTTATGCCACTGGGGCCTTCACTATGTCTGTTCTAGCGGACGCCAACGTCTCTCTCGATCCAGAGATATTGGCCCTCTGCTTCGCGCTATGGTGAAAGACGATGCTTCGAATCACATTTTTTTGCCTGACCATTATCGGCCTCTTCGGCCAGTGCGTCAGCGTCGAGAATCGTCCTCCCAATGGCACCAAT
>JBKJSR010000428.1:0-3048 GCA_046594355.1 Bryobacter sp. | reverse complement strand
ACCGGAAGGTATTCCCGAATCCCTATTTGCATCAATTTCATCAGAATCGGCGCAGACAGATCATCGTGGAAAGCCACAATCTGTAAGCCCCCAAACTCCGACTGCAAAATGCGGAGGATTTCAAAGCTCCGCTCCAGATCCTGCAATCCTAGAAACACAACTTGGGGTGTCATCGTTCTTACCGTCCGCACTAGTTCATATTCATGCGGATATTGCGCCAGATTCTTGATGGTCTCCGTGCCGCCCAATTGCTCAAGCGCTTGATTGAGTTGGTCTGCTTGAGCGCCGTCCGGTCCGATTACTAAACATTTCAGAAGCATGAATTTCCCTGGCTGCGAAGATACCGGGCTTTATTCCCACATCTGCGGTTTTCCTGGCCGCTAGATGAAAAATGTTGGGACGCACTCCGGTCTACTAGATACATCGGCCTGCGTTAGCATTTCTGTATGAAGAAATTGATGGAGATCGCCTGCCCCTGCTGCGAGGCCAAGCTGAAGGTCGACATCGTCACCGAAGCCGTCATCACCTACGAAGCGAAAAAGAAGGCTCCACCCATCGAAGATTTTGCCAAAGCCATCCAAAATCTGAAGGGCGAAGCCGCACGCCGCGATGCCGCCTTCGAGAAAAGCTTTGCCGCCACAAAAAATCAGGGCGAAGTTCTCAACAAAAAATTTGACGAACTCCTCAAACAGGCAAAGGCGGACCCAACCCAGGGTCCGCCCAAAAAGCCTTTCGAATTTGATTAGTCCCTAAGCCAGCGCCTGGTCGATATCCCAAAGCAGATCCTCGATATTCTCGAGTCCCACCGAGAGCCGAACCATATCCGGACTCACCCCGGCGGCATGCTGCTGTTCAGGCGATAACTGCTGGTGCGTTGTCGCGGAAGGCTGAATCACCAGACTGCGCGCATCGCCCACATTCGCCAGGTGCGAAAAGATCTGCAGCTTGTCGACAAATGCCCTGCCAGCCTCTAATCCGCCCTTCACTCCAAAACTGAATACCGCTCCCGGCCCCTTCGGCATATACTTCGCCGCCAGCGCATGATACGGGCTCGACTTCAACCCCGGATACTTCACCCACGCTACCGCCGGATGCTTCTCCAGGTGCTCGGCCACGGCCTTCGCATTCGACACATGCCGGTCCATTCGCAAGCTCAGTGTTTCGACGCCCTGCAGAAACAAAAAGGCATTGAACGGGCTCATTGCCGGGCCCAGGTCGCGCAACCCTTCTACCCGCGCCTTGATGATGTACGCAATCGGCCCCAGCGCCTCGGAAAACACCATCCCGTGGTACGCCTTCGACGGCTCGTTCATCTGCGGAAAGTTGCCATCCTTCCAAGGAAACTTGCCCGAGTCGACAATCATGCCGCCAATCGAAGTACCATGCCCGCCCATAAATTTTGTCAAACTATGCACCACAATGTCGGCGCCATGGTCGATCGGCCGACACAGATACGGCGTCGCAAAAGTATTATCGATCATCAGCGGAAGCTTCGCTTCGTGCGCAATCGCCGCCACTGCCGCGATGTCCAGAATGTTCCCGCGCGGATTCGAAATCGTCTCTCCAAAAAACAGCTTCGTATTCGGACGTATCGCCTTCCGAAAATTCTCCGGATCGTCCGGCTCGACAAAGGTCGTCTCGATTCCCATCTTCCGGAAGCTCACGTCAAACTGCGTATAGGTGCCGCCGTACAGCGTGCTCGCCGCCACAATGTGGTCGCCCGCCTGGCAGATATTTGTGATCGCGATAAACTGCGCCGATTGCCCAGATGCCACCGCCAGACCGGCAATCCCGTTCTCAAGCGACGCCACGCGCTGTTCTAGTACATCCGTCGTCGGGTTCATCAGGCGCGTGTATATGTTGCCAAACTTCTGCAACCCAAACAGCTCCGCCGCATCCTGTGAATTCTCAAACGTAAACGAAGTCGTCTGGTAGATCGGTACGGCTCGCGCATGTGTAGCGGAGTCGGGGTCATAGCCCTTATGCAGGGCTCGTGTGTCAAAGCCAAGAGGCTTCTCAATCTTTGCAGTCTTCATGCTTGTAACATCCTAACCTTATCGCTTATAGCCAAACTTCCGCAATAAACCCTGACGCCACTCTACCCCCTCCGGCCCTTCCACCCCCAGCGGACTCCCCCCATCGATCACCCCCAACACCCCACGCCCCTGCTCGCTCTCCGCCACAATCACCTGCACTGCATTCGCCGTCGCGCAAAACAGCGTCACCACCTCCGGCACCTCCTTGATCCGCGACAAAATATGAATCGGAAAACCCTTCCTCAGAAACACAAAAAACGTATGCCCCGCACCCACCGCCTGTGCATTTTCCACCGCCGCCGCTTTCATCTCGGCATCGTTGCCCTCAACCCGTATCAGGCGATCCCCCGACGCCTCGCAAAACGCAATCCCAAACTCCATCCCTGGGTTCGTATTGATGATCGCCTCATACAAATCCTCTACAGTCTTGATGAAATGGCTCTGGCCAAAAATAAGATTCGCCCCTTCGGGGATACTGAGTTGAACGATTTTTAGTTCCATGCTGATCTCTTCCCTTATATCCTGAACCCAAGTGTCGATGAGCTTCCTCCTTCTTATCCAACTCCTCGCGGCCGACCCGGTCTTCCACCTGCATGAGTTGCCCTTCACCCTCGATAGCGGAGAAGGTCCACGTAAATACCTGCCCGGTACCATGCCCGGCGGCGTCGCCATTCTGGACTTCGATGCCGACGGCCTCCCCGATCTCTTCTTCGCCAACGGAGCTGAACTGCCCAGCCTCTCCAAGTCCTCGCCCCGCTTCTACAACCGTCTCTACCGCAACCTCGGCAACTGGAAATTCGCCGATGTCACCGCAGCCTCCGGCCTCCGCCAGACTGGTTACGCAATGGGTGCCTCCGCCGCCGACTACGATGGCGACGGCAAGCCAGACCTTGCCGTCCTCGGCGTCGGCTTCATCCACCTCTACCGCAATCTCGGCAATGGAGAATTCTCGTTCTCCGAGCTGCCCAACCAGGGCCGCTGGGCTTACACCTCCCATTGGGCGGACCTCGAT
>JBKJSR010000055.1:0-3306 GCA_046594355.1 Bryobacter sp. | reverse complement strand
GCAAGCGCTTTGACCGCCAAGACCGACTAACGGTCGCGGTATCGCGGAGGCAGCGTAATCGGCTGCCGGCATACGAACGCATTCAAGCGGTCGAGGGAGCTAGCGCTTCCACTGACGATCGGCGAAGTCGATGAAGCCTTCCCAATCCCACCTGGTGATGTCGTGCTTGCCAGCTCGCAGATGGTAGGCGATTCGACCCTCGAGATTGCGCTCACCGGGTTTGAGCATCTGCCTGGGGACGAAGCCGGGCGCTCCCAGTTTCTTGTAAACCGGATCGACTTCGACGCAGGCCTGAAATTCACCTTCCGGGTCTGCCCACAAGTCTTCGCTCGCACTAGCGACATAGAGAGGGCGCGGAGCGATGAGGCTGAGAATCCAGTGGGAGTCAAAAGGCAGTTGATCCTCTTTGCCGCTGTACTTCGTGAAATTTCCGGCAAACCAATGGGGGAAGCTTTTGTTCAGGTCCTGTGTGCGTTCGCCACTCTTTCGACGCGCGATCGCCGCGCCGCCTTCGCCGCTATCGTTTGAAATCACCATAGCGAAACGAGGATCAGTTGCACCGGCCCAGAGCGCAGCTTTGCCGATGCGGGAATGTCCATGAACGGCAACGTGTTTCGCGTCCACTTGCGGATCCCGCTCGAGGTAATCCATGGCCCGGCTGAGGCCCCAGGCCCAGGCGGCAACGCTGCCCCATTCATCCGGCTTAGGCTTGCCGTAAAGAGCATGGACACCGTTCTGAAAACCATCGTCGAAGTCTGGATCGAGGTCTCCATAGTAGAAGAGAGCAGTGCCGTAGCCGCGAGAAATCAAGTACTCGATTTCCCAGCGCGAAGAGCAGGAGCCTCGCGTCGCCGGCGACCGTGCCCATCTGCTGGACTCAAAGATCGCGGGGTCTTCGTTGGCGCAGGAATTGCCTCCGAAGCTCATTCCGAGAAAGACGGGAACGGGGCCGGTCTGCTTGGGTAAGTACAGGAGCAGCTCGAGCGAATCGCGTTTGCCGTTTGGCCCTTCGAACCAGACCATGACCTGCTTGCGGATTGCTTTTCCACCAAGTGCCTCTTCACTGCGTTCGCGTAACTCAAAGCCCTGCTTTGCAGGTTTTGCGGGAGATTTGCCGTACATTTCGGTTTCAAGGATTCTCTGTACCTCCGCGCGGGAGACGTTGATTTTGGGCAGTGTCGGCATCGTTGCATCGTGAGTTTCGATTCCGTTCGCTCCGTCCCAGGCGAGCAATACGCCGCCCCATGGCCTGGCGATCGCGCTTACAAACGACGCCGCTTCGGAGAGCTTTTTGAGCTGCCCATCGGGCTGCTTGAGCCACAAGACTTTGCCCTCGCTCCAGGCGGACCAAACTCCACTACTGTCGCGAACGAGCACCGGTTGGCGGCCCGTACCAAGCACTTCCTCTTTTGCGCCGGGACGCGCAAGGAATACCTGCCGATCACGCCGCCACGCCGTAAGAAGTTTTCCGGGAGCTTCCCAAATCAGATCGCCACCATCCATCGGACAGGCGTTTAGAGCCCAGCTTTCGTGCCCCAACTTTTGAGCCTTGCCGCCCCATTCCAGGACATACATGTCCCTCATGCCGCCGATGGCATTGCGAAACATGACCATGGCTTTACCTTGTTCGTCTACCAGAAGGGTGGGGTGACAGCACTCGCAGATGGTGCCTTCGGGCGCTGCATAAAGCAATTCATTTTTGCTCCAGCTCTGGCCGCCGTCGGCACTCACGCTGCCATAAAGCCGCATTCCGTTTTGACGCAAGTCGAGCCAGGCGGCGTATACTTTTCCTCCGCCGGCTGCCATGGTGTGAAGGCCTTCGCGGGAGGATTTTTCGACGTCGTTCACGCGGAGCGGCTGGGTCCAGGTCTTACCTGAATCCACACTGCGCCAGGACAAAAGCTCTCCTTCGGCGATCGCGCTAACAACGATGCTCTTGCCGCTGACCGCGATGCGGGGACCGCGCCTCATGCCGAGGCTCAGCTTGCTTCGCTCCCCGACGAGAATTGGCTGGCTCCAGCGCCCCGCTCCATGATCGGAACTACGAACCATGATCTTTGAGCCTTCGCCGTAGGCCATCCAGATGCGTTGGCCTTCGACGGCTAATTGAGGTTGTTTTGCTACTTGCGACCAAGCCATCGAGGCCAAGACCAATCCGATCCAAATCTTCATTGCCGATTTCTCCTGTTCCATTCCATCACGACTTGACCGGCTGGTAAAGCTTCAACGCGCACGCCGTTGCCTTCGAGACTTCTTGCCATAAAGAGGGAGTTGAGAACCGCTTCTTCGGTTGATTCAATTACGGCTGCGAGGAGGGGGCTGAGTTTGTCTCCACGCACGGCATCCCCTGTTCGCGCGGTGCTGAAAGCGATGGCATAATCGCCGCTGCCGTTGCTGCCACTGGAGCCCGTGCGGCCCAGGCCCCACATCGCTCTTGCTCCAAGTCTTTGCAGTTCGCGATGCTCTAGAGGTGCGTCGGTCGCGATGATCACCATCACACTGCCATCGCCGCTGGCGGGGCCGACTTTGCCGTTGTCCCAAGGCAAGCCGACGATCTGCAAATCGCCGCCGAAATTGGACTGCACGAGAACTCCAACTGTCCATGGGCCGACGACTCTGGAGCTGGTGCCGATGCCTCCCTTCCAGCCGAAGCAAATGGTTCCGGTGCCTGCACCCACCGCGCCTTCTTCTACCGGGCCCGACTTTGCCGATGCCAGTGCGGCCATCACTTCCGGCTTCCCTACCCTGCGCGCGCGGATGTCATTCAACATGCCGTCGTTGGTTTCCCCAACCACTACATTTACACTGCGAAGCTTCTCGTTGCCAGGGAGGCCGAGCACGTAGTCGAGGAGAGCGTCGGCGACACGCGGCACGTTGAGAGTTGCAGTCAAAGCAATTGGTGTTTCGATTTCGCCGAGTTCATTCACCTGCGTCGAGCCCATCAACTTTCCAAAGCCGTTGCCGACAAAAACGGCGGCGCGAACTTTTTCGCGAAAGAGATTGTTTGCGTGGGGAAGAATTATCGTGACGCCTGTGCGGATATTGCCGCCCTCGATGAGCGTAGCGTGGCCGACCTTGACTCCGGCAACATCGGTGATTGCATTCAGGGGGCCGACGGGCAGGTGTCCCGGAACGATTCCCCAATCGCGGATTCGTTTGCGGCCTTCGATAAAGAATGTGGCCAATAGTGTGCGTCGCAAAAGCATTGCCATTAGAATAACGAGATGTCGTCTCTTTCACGCCGTTCTTTTCTGGCTGGGCTTTCGCCATTGCTCGCGCAAGGCACGAGCCGACCGAACATTTTGT
>JBKJSR010000007.1:0-4180 GCA_046594355.1 Bryobacter sp. | reverse complement strand
ACGGCATGGAATCGCCGAAAACGCGGCAATCGGCCGCCGCGATGCAGATCGCGCCCTCACTTTCGAGGGCAAAAGGAAACTGCGCGACATTCTCAAGGTCGCACTCGAAGCCGACCTCCGTCCCACTCTCATCCTCAGCAGCCCTTACAAGCGAGCCAAAGAAACCGCCGCCATCGCTGTCAAGTCGCTCGGCTACACGGCGGATGTGCTCGAAACCAACGCCCTCGTCCCCAACGCACATCCGCTTGAGCTGTGGGAAGAAGTGCGCATGCACAAGTCCGAAGCCAAACTTCTCCTCGTCTCCCACGAGCCGCTCCTCGGCACAGCCGCATCCCAACTCCTGAACTCCAGCGGCCTTCGCGTCGACTTCAAAAAAGGTGCCATCATGCGCATCGACCTCGAAGCCTTCTCATCTCAGCCCGCCGGCGTGCTCAAGTGGTACCTCACGCCTCGCCTCGTGCCATAAGGCAACTCCACCCAATTCATGCGCCGACCTGAACAAGCTGTCGCAAACCGCGCCTTGTCCCCCAATCCCAAGTCAAACCGACACATGCACCGTGCTTCGCGCGCATCGCCACCACCCCTAATCCAGTCGCCGCCACAACCACGACTTCACTGCCCGGCTCGCCCTATCGATCGCATTCCCGGTCTTTGCATTCGCAACCCCGATCGCTTCCATCGTCGAACTCGCCGCTCCAATCACAGGCTTCACTCCAGGCCTCACCGAGCTCACTGCAATCACGCCTTTGCTGCAATCGAGTTCCTCCAGTAACTCACTCGAAAAAGTGCTCTTCAGTTTCTCCCCAAGTTCCCAAGCAGTGGAGCCAACCCAATCCGCCCCATTCATCGGCCCTCCTATTTTCCCCAGGTTGATCAACTGCCGCACTTGCATCGCTTGCGACTGGTCGCAACGGTCGGACCCACAACCCGCACGGCAAGCGGCCTCAGTCAGAAACGATGCATGTTTCCCCCGCGAAATCCATACCTCCGGTCCACGCCACTCCGCAAAACTCCTTGCCGCCTGCGCCCCCGCACTCGCATCGCAAACTGTATTCTCGTGTGCTGCGGTATACCAATACTTCGCCCGCCTCATACCGCAATAATTCCGCAACATGCTCCGCATCCAGCGCATAACGAACCCGTCCGCAATCTGTCGCCCACAAATGATAGAAGTGCAATTCAATCCCGCCCTCCACCCAAAATACCTGCCCGTACACAGTCCCATTTCGCGCCACAACCATCGGCTCGCTTTTCCCCATGGCAAACTCCGTCGGTGCCAGATCACAATCGTCCACCGCTACCTGAAAGCGCGGCATAAAGCGCTCCAGCAACTGCTGCTCCAGCACATCGGGCAAGGAAGCGCGATCCGCGGCTCCGCTTAGAGCACTCAACAACAAATAGAGAAACGATACCCGTACTCTCCAGTTATAAGCTGAAACTGTAAGATAGTGCTAGCGATGGACAACATCAAGCCGGAAATCGTAAGTGAAGACGGGCACATCGAACGCGCTCTCATTCAAGCCTTTGCTGGACCGGCAACGCTGCACACCCACGTCCACAATACAAAACAATTTGAGATTTCCATCCTCAGTGTTTACAACCGTCCCGCCAACGCCCTAGCCTGCCTCGGCACCATTGGACTCTGGCGCACCCCTCTTCTCTCTCATCAAGACAGCCACCCCGCTCGCCTCGAACTCTTCGGAATCTTTGCCGCCGATAAAGTCGGCTGTCGCGACATGCTCGCCTCCGCCGCCTTCCGAGTCATGCGTACCCGGGAACACATCGATCCAGGTACCGTCTTCCTGGACTACGTCCACGCCTGGTATCCGAAGGCCACCGCCGCTCACCTTTACTTCGCCGAGCCAGGCAGGCTGCACGCAATTCAGTTCGACGAAATCCGCATGGGCAACCTCGGCGTCCGCTTCCTCGAACTCATCCCCATCACTCCCTCCGAGCACGACTACTTACTCCAGCACGGTGCCGATGCTCTCGAAGCCGCACTCCTCGGCAGCGCTGCCAATCTAACCGACCTCAAGCGAAATTCCGCCGTCTAGTCTCTCTTGTCTTCGCGCGCATCGGCGATTCTAGTACTGATGCGTCTGATACTTTTAGACCCCGGCTTCGTCTATTACGAACCACTACTTGGCAAACTGGTTAAATCCCCTTGGGAAATCGAAGGCGAATGGGGCGATGAATCATGGCTCCGCCGGGAACTGCGATTCTCACCACCAACTTCAAGCCAGAATGGCGCTCGCTCGCCCGCAACCTAAAGGCAGTCTTCTACCCCGGAGCCGGCGTGGCCCAAACCAATCCCAACGACTTTCCCGCCGGATGCGTACTTGCCAACGTATTTGAGCACGCACCACCCATCGCCGAATACGTTTTCTACACCATGCTGCGCCACGTCACGCGCATCGAAGAATACGCCACCGCTTTCCGTGAAGGCGTGTGGAGCGGATGCGGCGCGAACCGGGAGGAAGGTTGACACAACGTGTTCCCGCTCGTGCCGCTCACATGCTGGTGGGACGGCTTGGTGTCGCAGCTCCGGGCGTACACGGCGGAGGAAATGCTGGAGCTGACGAGAGGACTCGAAGCCTACAACTGGAGAGCGGGCAGAGTCGTGATCGGCGGAACGGTTGGACACGTCACTTATCTCTTGGGGATCAAGAATGCTTTGCCGCCGGTTGGAGATTAGGCCAATGCGTTCTTGGCGAACTGTACGCACTTCTTTATTTCGGACAGTACGTCGGAGCCTTGGGGAGTGTCGTACTCATATTCGATGCTGGCGGGAAATTTGTATTTGTGCTTTTTCATCAGTTGCAGAATTTCTTTGAGCGGTGTTTCGCCTTGGCCCCAGGGCATGTTGGGACCACCGCCGCCGGGGCCTTTGTTGTCTGCGGCGCTGGCGGGGCCTTTGCGATCTTTGAGGTGGAGGCTCGCGATGCGATCATGATACTTCTCAATGACCGGCACAGGGGACAGGCCGGTCACTCCGTAATAATGTCCAACGTCGAGGTTTAACGCAGTGTACCTGGAGGCGGAGAGAACTTTCTCGAAGCCGGAAGCGCCGCCTTGGCCGTGAGTGTGGAAGGCAATATTCAGTTTGCGTTTGGCAGCGTAATCAGCGACGCGCTGGAGCAGCTTGTCGTCGGCTGGCAATTCCATTGTGATGTGGTTTGCGCCCAGCGTCTCGGCAGCGTTCCAGATGTATTCGTATTCGGGGTCCGACATCTGGAGAGTGGGCGGAAGCTTGAACGCGTAGATTTTGACGCCCGCCTCTTCGTACATTTTGCGGAAGGCTTTGTACTTGTCCATGGAGACCGCGATGCGCCACTGAGTGACCGCTTCGGCGGCCTTGCGCCTGGCTTCTAGCTGTTCGGGAGTTGGCGGGGTGCGGGGGCCGCCGGGACCAAATCCGCGTGCGGCTGGAGCGGGTGAACCGGCTTACGCTTCTGGAACATTGCTCATCAATTCAATTGCGCTGATGCCGCAATCAAGGCAATATTTCAATGTCTCTTCGGCGCTTCCAGGGAGAGCCCGGAAGCTGTAGGTGATTGCGCCGATTTGGACTCCGTTGAACTTTGAGTCTGGTTTGGCGAGGAGATTTGCAGCTGGAATTGCCGTGGCTGCAAGTCTTGCAAAGTGTCGTCGCGTGAATGTCATCGCGTCTATTGTATCGTCTCAAGCGTGGCGTCCAAGGCCGCTGGGGAGGCTGGTCGAGACCCGTTCCAACGGCGATGCAGAGAATCAGCTAGCTCTTAACGCGCGGCGTGAATTTGAGCGAGGCGGAATTCATGCAGTAACGTAGGCCCGTGGGTTTGGGGCCGTCTTCGAAGACGTGACCCAAGTGACCATCGCAGCGGGCACAGAGGTTTTCGACGCGGGTCATGCCGAGGGTGGAGTCGGTGATGTCTTTGACGTTCTCGCGGGCGATGGGTGCCCAGAAACTGGGCCAGCCGGTACCGGAATCGAACTTGGTTTTGGAATCGAATAGAGCAGTGTTGCAGCAGACGCAACTGTAGATGCCGTCGGCATAGTTTTTGTTGAGCTTGCCGCTGAAAGCTCGCTCCGTGCCGTGTTTCCGGGCAACTTCAAATTCGATGGGAGAGAGAACTTTTTTCCATTCCTCTTCGGTTTTGACGACCTTATCGAGTTCGGCGACTCCGGTCTTTTTTCCGGT
>JBKJSR010000425.1:0-5505 GCA_046594355.1 Bryobacter sp. | reverse complement strand
TCGGCATTAGTGAACGAACCGGTGGAAGCCAAGCAGAACAATAGTGTCAAGCGGGTGTTGGCCAAGTGGATGCGCTAGGACCTGATCGTGCTCGATGAGGTGGGCTATGTGCCGCTGGCCGATATTGGAGCGGAGTTCCTGTTTCAGGTGATTGCTGAGCGAGCGGAACTGGCTACTTTCATCATTACGACCAATTTGCCGTTCTCGGAGTAGACGACGGTGTTCCCAAATCCGAGGCTATGCAAGGCGCTGCTGGACCGGATCACGGGCCGGGCGCACATCATGGAGACGGGGAGCGACTCGTTTCGCTTCAAGCGTTCGCTGGAGAAGAGGGCGAAGAAGCGGGCGCGACGCTACGCTCGGAAACCGTGTTGCCTGAGTGGCAACACTCCTCGCTCCGCTTACGCGCCCGCTTGCGGCAGGTGCTTTCGGAGCAAAACCCTTGTTTCCTCCTAGGGGAGGCCAGATGAGACGGCCAAACGCAGGTGTGCCAGGCTGCCGACATAATCTGGTGGCTATGGGCATTGAGGCCTGAGAGATAGATTATTGATTGGCGTGGACCTGGTGGACACGGTGGACAGCCCCGGTTTTAGTGCGGTAGAAGACGTGCAGAGTGCTAGTGCTTCGACCGCCAAGACCGGCTCGCTTGTCGAGGCTCGGTATCGCGGAGGCAGCGTAATCGGCTGCCGGCACACGAACGCATTTAAGCGGTCGTGTTGGTAGTGCGCGGAGAATGAAGTTTATTGATCGAGCTGGACGATGTGACCGCTCAGGGCGGATGATTCTGCGGCATGGATGGCACGCATGGTGTTGAAGCCGTCGTGGAGCGTGATCGGGGGAATAGTGCCGATCTGGATGGAATTGCACCAGGCGGCGAGTGAGAGCCGAAAGGAGACTTCGCGCCAGGGCGAACGGATGCGGTCGAACTGGTAGCGGATGAATCGGGGCAGCGGGGAGACGGGAAAGTCGAGGGGCCGATCGCGTTTGATGCGGATGCTGCGGCCGGCGGACTGGATCTCGATGCTGTCCTGTTCGGTGGCACAAAGCGAGTAAAAACCGCTGGCCCGGATTCCATCGGCGAAATGGATTTCCAGCGTGGCGGTGTCGTGCTCGGAGCGCTGGGATGTGATGGTGGCTTGGACGGCTGCAATCGGTTGATCGAGGATGTAGCTGAGGAGGTCGAGGTGGTGGGCACCGAAATCGAGCAGTGCGCCGCCACCGGTAGCGCGATGCTGTTTCCAGCCGGGCAGCGGACGAGAAGCTATGGAAAAGACGGACCGGACTTCGTCTATCTTCTGACCTCGCAACTGATCTTTGGCGATCTGGACTAGCGGATGGAAGCGGTAATTGAAGCCCATCATCGCGGGCTGAGTGTAAAGTTTGGCGGCGTCGAGAATACGGCGCGCTTCACCGAGAGAAGATGCCATGGGCTTCTCAAGATAGAGAGCCTTGCCGGCTTCGAGGATCGCAACGGCATGGCGGGCATGATCGGCGGAGGGGGAAGCGACCAGGACTGCATCGAGTTGAGGATGGGCCAGGAGACTTTCGAGGGAAGAGAAGTGAAGTGCTTTGGGGGCGAGACTCGCGCAGGCTATAAGCGCTGCGGGATTCAAATCTCCGAGAGCGCAGACCTGAACTGCCTTCATCCTCGAGAGGATGGGAAGATGCACTTCGCGCACCAGTTGTCCGCAGCCTAAGACGCCGAGGCGAATGGTTTTTTTGACCAGGCTCAGGCCTTGGAGCTGACGGTTCCAGCCGGGAGAATCCACATCTGACTTTAACCTAGTGCTTCGACCGCCAAGAGCGGCTCGGTAACGCGGAGGCAGCGTAATCGGCTGCCGGCATACGAACGCATTTACGCGGTCGTGGTCCTAATTTACGAGAATCTCTTTAGGGCCGCCAGGGAGGCCATAGATGATAACGGTCTTGCGGACGGGTTCGGCAAGCTTGACTGCGACTGGCGGCGCGACCGGAATTGTTGTGGACGCTACTTGCGGGGCCTGTGCTTTGGGGGCAGGCTTTTGCTTGCCGGAATTGGGGAGTAGTCCGCTGGCCACCAGCTTGTCGATTTCATCCTGTTCGACCGAAATCGAGGCACGAAGGGTACTTCCGCTGGCACTGAGCTGGACGGCCTTGTCGAGGTCGATGGGGAAAGTCTCCGCGGGCTGCGAATTCATTTTGGCCATGGCCATGGCACCCTTCACCAGGTCGAGTATTTGAGTGGCGGCCTTGGGAGAAGTGGTTTGAAGCTGGAGGTCCATGGCAAGGTTGCGGCGAACGGAAATGCCAAGCGAGAAATTGCGGATCTGACTGGCAAGCTGGGTCATGGGATCGGAAGTTTTCGTGCCCGTAGCCGCGTTCAGATTGAGCGGAGCGGTATTGCCGATGAGCCAGAGGTCATTTGCGGCTTCAAGATCTCTGGCGCGTTCAAATAACGGGTTGCCCTGTGGGGTAAGGCCAGTATCCATGCGCTCGATAGCGACGCGGAGGCAGGCTTCTTCGCCGATGAGGATGCTTTTGTTGTCGTAAAGGGCGAAGGCGGGTTTGCCAGTGGGCATCGCAAGGTTGAAATCTGTGGTTTGGAGGCCGGTTTTCTGCAAGCGGACCTTTTTCGACGGTGCCAGTTTCGCACGGGGTTGCAGCAGTACTTTGGTCTTGCCCCATTGTTCCATCCGGAAGCCATGATTGGCGGCAAGATCGAGCAGTTTGTCCTCTTCAAAGCGGCCCTTGAGCAACATGATGAGGTCGCTATTTTTTTTTGCGTTCGAAGCAGCGGATAAATAGACGGCGTCGATCTGATCGAGCAGCGCTTCGAGCGGCAACAGTTCGCCCAGATTGGCCTTAACCTGGGTGCGCATCGTGGTGCCCAAGGGGCTCTTCATGAGCCATTTGATATCCATGCCGAGGAGAATTTCGGATTGCGGGAAGGCAAAACGATAGTCCGTTTCAGCACTGAGTACTAGAGCTGAGATTGCGAGTGTAGCGAAAAGACGTTGAAATACCATAACTGCTATCAGGGTTATCGGTTGCGGCAGACAATTTCTGTAGAATAGGGCCATGATTCAGCGCAGGGTATTTTTAGCGGCACCGCTTTTGTTGGCCGCACAAGAGACAAAATTCCGGGTTGCGGTGGTTGGTACCGAGCACGGCCATGTGAACGGCTTCCTGAATTCCGCCAGGAAGCGGACGGATGTGGAAGTTGTGGGGCCGATTCCATTTGAGGATCGGGCCAAGCTGAAGAACGAGAATGTGGAAGCCGTGGCGTGCTTTACTTCGACCGACCGTCACCTGGAGGTGGCAAAACTGTGTGCCGCGCTCAAGCTGCCAATGATGATGGAAAAGCCGCTGGCGACGACGAACGAGGACGCAAGGGCGATGGCTAAGCTTTCGGCGTCGGCGGGGATTCCGATCTTCGTCAATTACGAGACGACCTGGTACAAGAGCCATGCCGAGCTGTGGCGCTTTTTTAAGGAAGAGAAGGCGGCGGGGCGGATTCGCAAGATGGTGGCGATGGACGGGCATGCGGGGCCGAAGGAAATAGGCGTCGGGCCGGAGTTTCTGGGCTGGCTGACGGATCCGGTGCGCAACGGGGCGGGTGCGCTGTTCGACTTTGGATGCTACGGGGCGAATCTGATGACCTGGATGATGGACAACCAGAGGCCGCTGCGGGTGGTGGCGAGTGTGAAACGGAATAAGCCGGAGATCTACGCGAGAGTGGACGACGAGGCGACGGTGCTGGTGGAATACGAGGGGGCGCAAGGGATTATCGAAGGGAGCTGGAACTGGCCGTTCAGCCGCAAGGATTTTGAAGTGTATGGCGAGAAGGCATACGCGCTGGCTTATGGCGGGAATAGCGTGCGGCGGCGAAAGGTTGGGGACAAGGTGGAAGAGACGATGACACCGGCGGAGTTGAAGCCGGATGAGGCGGATTCGATTTCCTATTTGAAGGCGGTGGCACGGGGGAAGATCAAGGCGGGTGGATTGTCGAGTATCGAGAACAATCTGATTGCGACCGAGATCCTGGTGGCGGCCCGTGAGAGCGCGCAGAGCGGCAAGGTAGTGGTGTTGCGCTAGGTCGAGGACGGCATCGGCGGATAGAGCGCCGCCTCGTGCCGCTGGTAGGAATCGTAGATGTGCGCAAAGACGCCGTCCCAGGAATTGAGACAGGCATGCTGGCGGGCGGCTTGGCCCAATTGGTGGCAGAGAGCGGGGTCTTCGATGAGTTTGCGGATCTGCGTGGCGAAGTCTTCGGCGTCTGTCGCGAGCAGACCATTGACGCCTGGTGCAATCTGGAATTGCGGCCCTCCGCCACGGGCTACGACGACGGGGATGCCCGTAGCCATCGCTTCGAGAATGACGAGGCCAAAGGTGTCGGTTTCGGAGGGGAAAACGAAGACATCCATTGCGGCATAGGCCAGCGCAAGTTCGTCGCCGCGAAGCACTCCGGGCATTTCAGCCTGCTTCAGGTTTTTGGTTAGCCAGGCGCGTTCGCTGCCATCGCCGACGAGTAAGAGCCGGAACTTGTCGATGCCTTGCCGCAGGAGCGAGGCTTCGATGGAAGCGAAGAGGCGGACGTTTTTTTCCGGGGTGAGACGGCCGACATAGCCGATGGTGAAGGGGTGTTGCGGGTTGTTGTTTTGGGTGGGGTGAAAGCGTTTGAGATCGACGCCGTGCTGCATGAGAAAGCTGCGCTTGCCGGTGCGTTTTTCGAGCAGGGCAACGAGTTCCGGATTGGGTGCCATGGTGAGGCGGGGGATGCGATAGAAGCGCAGCAGTGCAGTGAGGCTGCTGCGCTCGGTGAAGCCGCTGAGACTCAGGCGTGACTGGGCAGGCAGAAAAGCGCAATGCTTATTCACGCGGCGGCCAGCGTATTCATGCAGGTTGGTGTGCCAGGATGCGACGAGTGGAATGTGCATTCTGTTGGCGGCGAGGGCACCGAGAATCCCCATGTCGCCAGGGCCGGTAATGTGAATCAGATCGGGCGAGAAATCGCGCAGGACTTTCTTCAGGAGCGGCAGGTAGCGACTGAGGAGCGGATCGCAGTAGAGATCCTGATCGAGCGGAAAGGATAGGGGTCCACGGCGGAGTGCGACCGAACGCACAGAGCCGTCGACGGAGATCTGAGTTGAGTTGCCGCTGTGAACGCAGAGGAAGGGATATTTGTGGCGTTTGGCGAACGCGGCATATTCGCGGCTGAGCGTGGCAACTCCGTTCGGTTCGAAGAAGGAATCGGTAAAGAAGGCCACCCGAATTGGAGAGTTCACTTAGGTCTATTGAGCATAATGCAAAAGGTTGAGCCTAGCCATTTTCTCTCCCGACAATCACTGCTGTCCAAATTAGCTCGGAACCGGATTTGGGACTCGCATCATGATTCGGGTTTGGAGCTGTTTTTGCTTGGCCGACAATTGAGGTTCCCCCTGCTGTCCAATATCCATATCTGTAAATAGCGATTTCTGGTTCGGCGAGAATTCGTTGCGGCGTATTAGTGGGCCTTCGAATGGATAG
>JBKJSR010000399.1:0-2915 GCA_046594355.1 Bryobacter sp. | reverse complement strand
GGCCGCAATCGTGAGCTACCACGATGCGTTTTACCCAGACATGGCCAGTGGTACGATTCACCTCCACGTCGACGGCCTGGGCCACGATCGTCTGACTGCGAAAGCTGTAAGCAAAGCCGCGGCCAGATAGGATGTTACCGACGGCGACTGTGGATCGCGAGGACTGGGGTTTCCATCCGAAGGCTTCTGCGGCGGCCTTTACGACCGCAATGGAGCGGGCGCGTTTGAATTGCGCATCGTCCTTAGTGCTCGCGGTAAGAAGTTTCAGGCGGAATTCGACTGGATCGGCCTTCGCCGCCACGGCCATCTCGTCGAGGAAGGACTCCGAGGCGAAGGTGACCTGCGGACCGTTGGGGTCGCGGAGGTTACCGGTGCGTAGCGGCGTTTCGTAGATCAGCGGAAGGCTGACGACCTTGGTCGCCATCCGCCGGTTCGGGATGGAGTACATATCGTCTGGGGTGGAACCGCCGCCCGCATTGGGCGGGTTGCGGTGAGTGCCCATGAGTTGGGCGATTAACACTGTATCCGGCTCGTTGTAGCCGACGTGGCCATAGTTGCAGCATTGCGAGTCGAAATCGAAAGCGACCATGTTGCCTTGTGCATCCAAGGCACCGCGCAACTGGCAGGTGAATGCAGGGCCTTTGGTGTCCCATGCCTGCTCTTCGTCGCGCATCCACTGGACGCGAACGGGGCGGTTCAGTTCCTTTGCCAGGTAAGCAGCTTCGAAACCGGCGTCATCGGCGGCGGTGCGGCCGTAGCCTTGCGGACCCTCCATCCAGACAACGCGTACCTGTTCTTTGGGAATGCCGAGGAAGCGCGCTACGCCCAGACGCATCCCGTAGGACTTCATGTCGTTTGAGTAGATGGTGAGTTGACCGTTGGACGGGTCGGCGAGCGCATGAGCCGGCGCAAAACAGGTATGGCCCTGGAAGGGGATCTCGTATTCGGCTGCGACTACCTGGGATGCGCTGGCGAAGGCGGCGTCCGGATTGCCAAGCACGGGGGAACGGCGCTCGGAAGTTGGCTTGGCGGCCCGCATGTATTTGAACAGATCCTGAGAGGCGGGGAAGGGGGCATGTGCAGGCTTTTCCCAAATTACCTTTAGCTTGCGGGCCGCGTTGATGGCCTGCTCTTCGCGCTCGCAGACGACAGCCACATAGTTGCCTTTGCTCACTACTCTGACGAAGCCAGGAAGGTTCTTCACCGTAGATTCGTCGATGCTGATCAGCTTGGCTCCGGCTAGCGGGGGTTTGACGTTGCGGGCATGTACCATGCCAGGGAGCTTGACATCGACGGCCCACTTGAGCGAGCCATCTACCTTGGGAGGAATGTCGTAGCGCTGCGGAGACTGACCGACGATTTTGAGTTCCTGAATGGATTTGACCTTGGCGAAGCCGGTCGTGGCGTTCACATCGTTGCCGGTAAGTGCGACGTTGAACTTTCTGCCTCCGATCAGTTCGCCATAGGTGATGCGCCTGGCCGGGTCCGCCTTTACACTCACCACGCTGTTGCCGACCGACAGTTGATCTACAGGGGCGGCGAGGCGCTGCGATGCCATTTCGAGTAAGACCCGGCGTGCTTCTGCGGCGACGCGACGCATGGGCCAACCGTCGACCTGAATCGCATCCGATCCCCCAGAACCACCTTGATCCACCGTTACATCGGTCGAGCCCATGATGAGGCTGGTCTTCTCATATGCGATATCGAGTTCATCAGCCATCATCTGCCGGAATGCGGTGCCTGTGCCTTGCCCACAGTCGGTCTTGCCAACGTAGAAAGTGGCGGTGCTGTCCTGATGGATCACAATCCAGGAATCGAGTTGGCGAAAATTTGGGTCGGGATAGGGGGCGTTGGCTTGAGCGTTGGCCGACGCTGCTCCGGCGACGGTGAAGACAAGCATGCCGGCACTTTGGAGAAAGCCTCGTCGCGAAAGTTCTGCTTCGACCTGTGACGGGACCGGAGTGAAGCGGCTCATGCTCGCACCCCCTTGGCGGTCTTCAGCAGTTGCGCTGCGACTTTCACGGCCGACTGGATTTTGTAATAGGTCATACAGCGGCACAGGGCTCCGGCCATACCTTTTCGGATCTGCTCGTCGGTGGGATTCGGGTTTTTGTCGAGGAGCACCTTGGCTGTGAGGATTTGTCCGTTCTGACAGAATCCGCATTGTGGCACTTGTTCCTGAATCCAGGCCTGCTGAACGGGATGGAGAGTGTCGCCCTTTGCGAGTCCTTCGAGGGTCGTGATCTCGCTGCGGACCGAGCCGACCGGCAGCACGCAGGACCGTGCAGCGGCACCGTTGATGAGGACAGTACAGGCTCCACACTGACCGAGTCCACAGCCGAATCGCGGACCGTGAAGGTCGAGGTCGTTGCGGAGGACGTAGAGGAGAGGGGTGGAAGCTTCAACATCGACGGTGTGGCTGGTGCCATTCACCTTCAAAGTGATTTTGCTCATGCGGATGCTCCTTGGGAATTGGATGGACCGGGGGCGCGGTCTAACTGATTCTACTCGTTATCTGATGGTTAGCGGCGGGGTTTGTGCTGCCAGCAAGAGCGGCTGCCGGGTTCCGCCATGCGCGTGCAGCGCTTGCCGTCTTTGGTGTGGCCGGAGCAGCGGACTTTTGCCGGAGCTTGTTTGAGGCTAGAGACGAGAGGCTGGTTGGCTTCGGCTTCTTCGACGTCGTGTAGCTGCCTTTCGAGAAGCTCAATTTGAGTCTGCATCTCGAAGCCTTTTACCTTCATGTCAGCGATGTGTTGCCGCATGGCGATCTTGTCTGGTTTTGGTACTTGGCCAGGAGTGGGTGCTGGGCTCTGCTGGGCCAGACCGCAGACGAGAAAGCAGAGTACACAAAGGAAGCGCATCGAGTGGGTAGTGGGGGGATGGCGGGAATATTCTCAGTTGTGGAGCGGGTGAGG
>JBKJSR010000398.1:0-5163 GCA_046594355.1 Bryobacter sp. | reverse complement strand
ATCGAGGGAACCGAGGAGATTGGAGAGTTGGACGGCTTGATTTGCCTTACCGAGAGCGATCAGACGATCAAGAGCGGCCCAAAGGGCTTTTTCTTCTTCGGGGCTAGCGGGAAAGCTGCGCTCGATCCATTTGGCGAAAGGATCGAGATCGAGACCGGGCCAGCCGCTGGGCTTGACCCGAATGAGTTGGCAAAGCTCGCGAGAGACTTCAAAGACCTGATTTCCATCGGGTTGAGAAACTCGGTAGCGGAGATAGGCGAGCATCAGGTTGCGGCTGGAGGGTAGGACGTGCCGCAAGATGTCGGATGGGGATTGGCCATTCGATTCCAGATAAGTGAAGACAGTGCGTAAGTCTCCGTGCCCGCGGGCCAGAGCCCGTTTGGCCCATTCGAGGGCATTCTCATCGTCGTCGTGGCGGGAATAGTAATTGACGAGGGACCAGCGGGCGAAAAAAGTCTGGTTGAAGCGGGCGGCACGGAGGAGCAACGCTTCCGAAGCAGGCAGATCTCCGCGCTTCCCGGCGTGGAGGGCAAGTTGAACCAGGATTTCGGCGTTTCTAGGATCGAGCTGATTGGCGAGACTCCAGGCTGGAAAGGAATTGCCCCCGGTTTGGTCGAGAAGTTCCGCCTGGAGAGTGTGGGCCCCGGCGTTGAGGGGATCGAGGCGTAGCGATTCGTGGATGCTGGCGGCAATGTTTGAGGCATCGGGGTGACGGCGCAAAAAGTCGGCGCGGGCAAGACCGGCGTTAAAAGCCGTCAAGCCGGAAAAAGCTAAAGCAAGGACAACAATGGCAGATGAACGGACAGCGTGGCAAGGGATTGTGACTCGGATTGGATTCGCTTCGTGCACGCCTGATCAATATAACAGTCGGCTGGAGCGAAAAAAGTCTCAAACAAAGCTAGCTTGGTCCGATACGAGAATGGAAGGTTAAGATGCGAACTCCGGGACGCACTCAAAGCAGGACTGAACAAGGAACAAATCATGAAGCATTTTCAAAGTAGTGTGTGCATTACGATTTTAGGCATCGCGGTCGCTACGACGCTGATCGCCGAATCTTATATAGGCGTGGCGTCGACCCGCGGAAACATGTCGGTGAATCACGAATCGGTTCGCGGGAATGCAAACATTGGAAACGGAGCATCTATTCAGACAACGGATTCCGTAAGCCAGGTAGATTTGCAGAATGGGGTAAAGCTGACATTGGGGCAGCGGAGTGCGGCTTCGATTCACGAAGACCGGACTGAGCTTAGCGCAGGTGGCGCACAAATTACCACCAGGAATGGTTACGGGATTGAGGCGCTGGGATTTCGCTTTTCCGCCGAAAAGGGAGAGGCAACAGCGCGGGTAGCCTACGAGAATCCGAACCGGATACTGATCTCTGCCTTAAGTGGCCCCGTGAAAGTTATGAACCGCGAAGGTCAATTGATGGCTCGATTGGCTGCCGGAAACACCTATTTCTTTGAGGAGGAGGCGGATCCGCAGTCGGCCCGAGGCGCTGGGAAAAATAACCCGGCCACAGGCAAGAAGGCCAAAGTGGTGAAGCAAGGTCTGTCCAATGGGGCCAAGTGGGGCATCGTTGGCGGAGTGGGGATAACAGCGGCAAGCTTGGGCGTTGTTGTCAGCCGCAGCAATAATGACGTGAGCCGATAAGACAGAATGTGTTTGCAGGAGGTCAAGAGATGGGCGCGGCGCAAGCCGTGGATCTTTTCACTGTTCCAGTCCACCGAATTCCCCCGAGATTTGAAATCGAATCGGAGCTGCCATGCTTTGAGTGCGATCGAGGTCGATGCACCTGGTCCGGCCAAGAAAGTGAAGTTCATGCAGACCAGCCGACAGACTGGATTGGGCGAATTGACTCGCCGAAAGCTTTTGCAGGCTGTATCTTTCCTTGCTCCATTCCACTTGAGCAACGGGAGGCTGGCGGCAGCAGAATCAGCCGACAAGACGGCAAACGCGGCAGTAGATCTTCTGCTCGACCGGGTGATCGCGAGCGAGCAGAAGATTATGAAAACGCTGGCGGAGCGGACGCCGATCCTAGAGACCTATATTCAGGAGGAAGATCCTGCCGGGGGAGTGGCGAGGGCGAGCCGGGACCACTATTTTCTGGGGCGAATGGTGCTGGTGAATTCGGTGAACTACGTTTCCTTTATAAAAAGATCGATTGAAGCTGCACCTGTGATCGAGGCAAAAGCGAAGCTGAAACTGCCCTTTCTCCGGAAGACTGCCGCAGTTGCCGATACGCCGGAGCAAGTGTCATTTTTGCCCGTCGGATTCGCGCAGATGGCACTGATAGATTCCAAGTCGTTTGATCGCAAAACCTACAAATTCGACTATGTAAGGCGGGAGTTTCTGGGGGAGGTCCGGTGTCTGGTGTTTGACGTGTCGCCGATCGCCAAGGATCAGGCGGGGAAATTTATCGGGAGAATCTGGGTGGAAGATCAGGAAGCATGCATCGTGCGGCTCAATGGGACCTATACATTACGGAGTAAAGAAGGAGTGTACTTTCATTTCGACAGTTGGAGGGTGAACGCGGCTCCCGGAATATGGATTCCGGCCGTAATTTATGTGGAAGATTCGGTGTCACAGCCGGATGGGACAGGCGGCAGGGGAGCAGCGGCAAGATTCAAAGGACAGACAAGAATCTGGGGCTATGAAACGCAATCCAATCGGCGGATGGAAGAGTTGACCTCGATTCTTGTGGAATCCGAGAGCAAGATTCGGGATAGCGAAGCGGGTCAGGAAGTATCACCCATCGAAGGCCAACGGCGATGGGAGCGGGAAGCAGAATGGAATGTAATCGAGCGACTGGAGAAAATCGGGTTAATCGCGCCAATGGGTGAAGTGGACAAAGTTTTGAACACTGTGGTTAATAACCTGATTCTGACCAACTCACTCGAACTGGAAGCAAAGTGCAGATTGCTGCTGACCACGCCGCTGGAAACATTCACGATCGGCCACACGCTAGTGATTAGCCGCGGGCTGGTGGATGTGTTGCCGGATGAGGCGAGTCTGGCTCTGGTGCTGGCGATGGAGTTGGCGCACGTTGCGCTCGCTCATCCGACGCGAACCGAGTATGCGTTTAACGACAGGACGATGGTAGGGGACGAAGCGGTGCTTGACCGCTTTCGTTTCTCGCGCACGCCGGAAGAGGTGGCCAGTGCGATGAAGAAGGCTTCGCTCTTGCTCGCGAACTCGCCGTATAAGGACAAACTGGCCGGAGCGGGATTGTTTCTGAAGGCGCTGCAAGCGAAGAGCGGCGGACTGCCGCGCCTGATTCAGGCAACCTTGGGTAATGATTTGACGATGTATCTGCAAACTCCCGAATTCAATGAATTACTCGCAAAAACTCCACCAATTGAAGATGGCAAACTGGAGCAGATTGCGGCATTGCCGCTGGGTTCGCGGGTAAGGCTGGAACCATGGGCGAATCGGACTTATCTAATGAGGACGAAATCGGTGGCGTTGTTGTCGTCGCGGGAAAAGATGCCCTTTGAGATTGCGCCGGTGAATATTCACCTGACGCGGCAGCAAGTATCAGCCAATCCAACTGGGACGGAAAAGTAAAGGATCGGAATCTGCAGGGAGAAATTTGATGGAGGTTCATGAGTTCACCCCGGTTTTTTTATCGCTCGAGCAACGAACGGCTCGAGAAGAGATGGAGAAATTTGCGGCTGGAATCCTAGCCAATGCACTTTTGCTGCTGCTGGTGGTACTGAGTAAGCCGATGGAATCATCGGGGCCAATACGGCATTCATCGAGACAGATTGTACTGCTCGTGCCAAGCATGGCGACCGCTCCGTTGCCGCAAATAGTAAGGGCCAGGATGATTGTGGAGAAAGCGAAGCCACGGCAAGCGAAACTTGGGTTGCTGCAAAGCATGAAGGTGCCAATTAGCCCGGCGCCGATGCCTGCTCCTCCCCTACTTAGTGCTTCTGCCTCGATTTCATCGCCTGCCATAGCGCCGATTCCGGTGAGGACGCTCGAAGCCCCGGAACTAAAGCCGATTGTAGGAAGTTTTTCGGAAGCGCCAGTCCGGGCTAGCGTGAAGATCGCCAACCAGCCATCGAGGATTGTTATGGGCGATTTTTCAAAGACACTAGGGGCAGCAGATCTTGGAAGAGTTCCCAGACGCAAGACTGAACTGGGAAGCTTTTCCGATGCGGGCGTGGCGAGTGGAAAGCGCAGCGTGGCAGCAGAGGCTTCGACGCAAGATGCCGGATTCTCGGTTGTTGCAGTTGTAGGGCATTCGCGACCCAGACTGGAACTGGTTCGCGATTCAGGGTTTGGAGCCGTAGATCGAAGCGGTGCCAGAAAGAAGGCAGAAGTCTCGACCGTAGCTGAGAGCGGATTTGAATCGCCGGCAACGACGGCGTCCAATTCGCGAAAGAGCATCGCACCTTCCCTTGAGGCGAACACGAAGGCAGTTGAAATTTTAGGTAAGCCACGGCCGCTTTACACAGAAGAAGCCAGGAGGCTGCGTATCGAGGGTGAAGTGCTTTTGCGCATACTGTTTGGTGCCGACGGCAAGTTGGGAGTTCAGTCCATTGTGAGGGGCCTGGGACATGGTCTTGATGAAAATGCAGCGCTCGCCGCAGCGCAAATCCAGTTTCGGCCTGCGACACAGAACGGGCTGGCCGTCGACCAGACTGCGGTCATCCGCGTGCGGTTCCAATTGGCCAACTAAAACGGCCTCGGTCAGCGTCTTGGGGTTCGTGATTGCGGCAATGCGCCGTTGCGCGTTTTGTGTGGTGATTGGATCGTGATGGGTCTGTATGCGCTCGGCGCAGCGCAAATTCAGATATGGCCCGGCGATGCAGAAAATGGGCTCACTGTGGCGCAGAAAACCGTGTGGCGCAGAAAACCCTATGGCGCAGACGGCATTCATCGAGCGTCTGTGTTCGCGGCGCTGCGGCGCTGCGCGTTTTGTTCGGTGATTGGATCGTGATGGGACTGGACGCGCTCGCCGCAGCGCAAATTCAGTTTCGGCCCGGCGATACAGGACGGGCAAAGTTTCGAGCATACGTTCATTCCATTGCGGAACAACCCCGGTCCCAGAGGTAAGCGTTTGTGTTGAGATTGATTCGCTGAAGTGGAGGTTTCATGAAGTGTCCGACTTGTCAGACCGATAACGTGCGTCCCGCAAAAGAAAAGAGCCTTGATTTA
>JBKJSR010000340.1:0-3146 GCA_046594355.1 Bryobacter sp. | reverse complement strand
GGCGCACGCGCCTATCTGGACGTGCTGACGGACGATGTGGCGCTGTGGGCGATTCCTGGTGCCAAGCTGGATCTTTACGCGGAACGTATCGAAGTGCTCGCGAAAGCAAACGCCGTTCTGACAACCTTCCACCAGGTGCGCCGAGAAGACGTGGAGGATGGCAAGAGCCCGACGATCAAGGAATCGTTAGCAGCGATGATGAGCCGGAACTAGGTTGAGCCATGAACGGCCGCAGAACATGAGAAAAGATTAGGGATAAGGTGAAGTCCGAGAATTTAGGACCGAGCCGCTGCAAAGGATAAGGAGAGTTAGCACGATGGCGTATGTCATAGCCGAACCCTGTATTGGCGTTAAGGACACGGCATGCGTGGATGCCTGCCCGGTAGATTGCATTCATCCCAGGAAGGACGCGGCAAACTTCGAGGGCGTGAATATGATCTACATCGACCCGATCGAATGTATAGACTGCGGTGCCTGCGTGCCAGTGTGTCCGGTGTCGGCGATCTTTGCACTGGACGACCTGCCTGAGAAGTGGGCGGAATATACAGAACTGAACGCGAAGTACTTCAAACCCGATGCCGTGGCCTAGAAACAAGTGGTTGCGGATGGCTTGCTGTTTCGATTTAGTGGACAGATGATTTGCAGAACAAGGAAAAGGAGATGTTTATGATTGCTTTAACAGAAGTAGCGGTGCGTAAGGTCAAAGAGATGATTGAGGCGCAGGCACCGAGGCCGGCCGGGCTGCGGATCGCAGTCGTCGGCGGAGGTTGCTCCGGCTTCAGCTACTCGATGAATTTCGAGGACAACCCTGGCATGTTGGACAAGGCGTATCCATCGGACGGATTCAAAGTCTTCGTCGACCAGGCCAGCCTCCTGTACCTGGAGGGCATTGAAGTGGACTACGTGAGCTCGGCCGAAGGCTCTGGCTTCAAGTTCAACAATCCTCAGGTCAAATCGACCTGCGGATGTGGAAGCTCGTTCAGCGTGTCGTGATTCATCCACGGAACTCTCAAGAAGGGGCACTCTTCGCCGGATTGCGATGCCCGGTTCTCCGCACCTCGGAGCAGGATGTCCGCAGCGGCGGCGGCGCAGCCTGGAATGCTGTGAGGAAGATTTGTGTAGCTTGTCGAAGTTTTTGTAAAGAATCAGGAGAAGATTATGTCATTGGAGATTAGAGCTGGCAATACCATGGAGGAAATCCTCAGCTTCTATCCCAGCGCAAAGCTGGGGCTCTTCCGCCGCTATCACATTGGCGGGTGTACCGCCTGCGGCTACCAGCCTGCGGACACGCTGGAACAGGTCATGGTCGACCACAATATTTCAGACCCGCTGGAGTCTGTGATTGCCTGTATCCTCGAAAGTTGGCAGGTGGAGGAGGGGCTTCAAATTCTCCCGACGGTAGTGGCTGCCGCGCTAAAACCCCAGCAGGAAACGCGGATTTCCTATGTATCTTCGCCGGAGGTGGTGGCAGCGATCGAGCGCGGAGAAAGCTGGTCGCTTATCGATGTGCGCTCTCCCGAAGAATGGGTGAATGGCCATATTCCAGGGGCTCAATTTCTCACACTGGAGCTGAAGTTTGAGGCTTTGGACACTTGGGCGAAGGACGCCCGGATTGTTTTTTACTCCAATGCGGGGAACCGCAGTTTAGACGTTGCATCCTACTTCATGGCATACGGCTTTACCAACGTGCGCAACATGGCGGGTGGCCTCGAAGCCTGGTCGGTGGAGTTGCAGGCCTCGGACGTACCACTACTCACGGTGGAAGTGTCAGCGATATGAACGATCGGTGCCAGGACCATACGAAGTCTGCATAGACGGATTGGATGTCACCGCCGAATTGTAGAAAAAGGTGGTTCAGGATGCAGGCTGTAAACTTATCCGCATAGGAATGTTTCAAGGAGATGGTATGGGGGGCTGTAGTGGTGGTCATCCTCCAGATGCGGCCCGCTTCGAGTCTGCAGGCCGGGCAGTAAAGCTTGATACGCTGCAATATTAGGTATCCACATGCGATTTGTACTTCTCTGTCTGACTCTCCTTTCCCTGCCTGCGCTGGCGCAAAAACGTCCCGAATTGAATGATGGCGAAATGCACGGCGATGCACCTTATCTGCTCGAAGCCGGTTGGAAGGCGCTGCTGAGCGGCAAGGATCTGAGCGGTTGGAAAGGTCAAGGAGATGGCCGCAACGAATGGATGACGACCACCGGAATTCTTTGGGATCGCCTTTTGGGTCCCACGCGCTTGCGAGCGGTTCCTGGGCCTACTCCGGGCGGAACCATGGTCAACGGTCCTACTGGCCGCACTGCAAATTTATATACAGAAGAGACCTTTGGGGATATCGAGTTGTATCTCGAATTCATGGTGGCGAAGGGATCGAATTCAGGCGTGTATCTGCAGGGACTTTATGAGGTGCAGGTCTTCGACAGTTGGAAATCGGACGAGCCGGTGACCTCATCCGACTGTGGCGGAATCTACCATCGCTGGATCAATGAAAGCGGAGTTGGCGGTTCGGCACCGAGCCGGAATGTATCGCGCAAGCCTGGTGAATGGCAGTCCTTTTATATTGCCTTTCGCGCTCCGCGATTTGACGCGAGCGGCAAGAAAATCGCGAACGCCAAGTTCCTCCGAGTCGTACATAACGGCTTCACGATTCAGAAGGACGTGGAGGTGGATGGGCCGACCCGCGCGGCGATGAACCTCCCGGAGGCGGCCAAGAATCCGCTGATGCTACAGGGTGATCACGGCCCGGTGGCGTATAAAAATATTCATTGGCGTCCGCTGAGGGAAATTATCGAACGCTGATTTAGCGGGCCGGAATTGGGCAAGCGGTGAATGGCGGTAGGATGTTCATGCCTTCGTTATGCTGGAACCATTCTTTGGAACGGGTTCCAGAAAGCAAACGGCGACGTTCGATTGGCTGGCGGGCTTTTCGGGTCGCGTGTGGGAGTGTTGCGGCGACCGAGGACCTGAGTCTGTTACTTTACCGGAAAGGGTCTGGCCTGCGCCGCTTCGAGCACCGCCGGATTCTCCCGCCGAAGCTTCAGCGAGGTCTCTTTGGCCTGCCGCGCTTTGTCCTCATCGCCCATCCGGAAATACAACTGCGACAGCATTACCCACGGCTGTGCGTTCTTCGGGTCGAGCAACGCAGC
>JBKJSR010000240.1:0-4738 GCA_046594355.1 Bryobacter sp. | reverse complement strand
ACTCGCCCAGGTTGGCAACTCGCTGCCAGTGGGTGCAAAAAGTGGAGTTTACAAGAACGTCTTTGGACAATTCACCGACCTCGATGGATTCATTCGCGAAGGCGGCCAGAAGGGTGTGCAACGTCCTGTGTTGTCGCCTGGAACCACGTTGCCGATTCATCCCGTGGCCTTCATGGTGATCACTCGCGACCGGAGCTACGGTCTCGCCTTGAACCCGGAGCTGAACACCGCTCGCGGCCCCATCACTCCCGCCAGCTTCAACCTGCGCGCCGAAGATTTTGAGGTGCTCCAGATCCGCCGTGGCAATGATGCCCGCGACATCATTGGCATCGTCAATACGCTGGAGGGCAGCCCGCTTCCCTCGGGCGACATATCGAGCCGTCTCAGCGGCTTTCGCGACGTCGTCGCAATGGAGGAAAGTACCGCCACCGATCAGGACATCATTGAAGTTCTGTTCGGCGCAAAAAACGACCTCCACAACAACTATCAGGACTTCCAGGCCTTTCTCGATCATGGCGGCCGCATTGGCTTACAGCACGACCCGGTGCTCTATGGCGCTTACACGATCAACCCTTTTCTAGTGCGCTTCGAACTGGTTCCCATGCTCGTCATCGAACAGGGCCAAGTGGCGGTCATCAAGAGCTATGTCGGCTTGCCGCCCAAAGATATGTCCGGTGCGGAATTCAAGTTCGGCACCTTGGTCCGTCCCGGCCATCGCGGCATCTGGCAAGAGCCTTTACGCACGGGTAAATATCCGATCAACCCCTATTGTTACAAGGCTGAGATCGTCCCCACGGCGATCCTCACCCTCAACTGGGCCGAGCGTATTTCCGCCGCGCACCACCTCGACAGCAAGCTCGAAACCATTACGGCCAAGAGCGCCGAGGGCTTTATCTTCCGCATCGATTTGCAGGTTCAGATCCACGTTTCCGACACACGGGCACCGCGTGTGATCTCAACCGTCGGCACCATCAACAACCTGGTCGATGAGGTATTGCAGGCCGCTGTGGGCAATCACTTCCGCGACACGCTGCAATCGATGCCCGCCATCGACTTCATCGAGAAACGGAAAGAGGTGCAGCTCGTCGCCTTTGAGCGCATCGCCGAGCAGTTGTCGATCTACTTTGTGGAAACCAAGGGCGTCTACATCCAGGACGTGCTCTTCCCCGAAGACCTGGTCAAGGTGCTCACAACGCGCGAAATCGCCAAGCAGGAGATCGCGACTTTCGAGCAGCAGCGCCAGGCTCAGGACCAGCGCATCCGCATGGAACAGGCCCGCGGTACGGCCGACATGCAGGCGGAACTCGCCAAGTCCGCCGTTGGTGTCAACATCAAGACCAACCAGGCCAGTGCGCGGCGCGCCGCAGCCGAGGGCGAAAGCTACTACATCGAGCAGACAGGCAAGGCCAAGGGCGCTGAAGTGCTTGCGGTGGGTTTGGCCAAGGCTGAATCTTACGATGCGCAGGTCAAGAGTTTTGGTGCCAACGCCACAGCCTTCGTCAACGCAATCGATGCGCTCTCAAAAAGTGGCAATCGCTTCGTGCCCGAGATCCTCGTCTCTGGCGGAGGATCGAGCGGGGCGCTCGATGGTCTTGCAGCCACGCTGATGAAGTACCTCGGCGAGCGCAAAGCTTAAGCGGAACTCTTCTGAGTTTTGGCGCCAACGCTACGGCTGTCAAAGAGCGGCAATGGCTTTGTGCCCGAGATCCTCGTCTCTGGCGGAGGATCGGGCTGGGCGCTCGATGGTCTTGCGGCCACGCTGATGGAGTACCTCAATGAGCGCAAAGCCTAAGCGGAACTCTTCTGAGTTTTGGCGGCCATCACTGCCAGCTCGTCGCAACGGTTGTTGTCCGGGTGGTCGGCATGACCTTTAGTCCACTTCCAGGTGGCATCATGCCGTTCCACCTGGGCATCCAGTTCTTCCCAGAGGTCCTGATTCTTGACTGGCTTTTTGTCTTTGGTACGCCAGTTGTTGCGCTTCCAGCCATGGATCCATTCGGTAATTCCTTTACGCACATACTCGGAATCGGTTGTGATCGTAACTTGGCAGCGCTCTTTGAGTAACCTCAGCCCTTCTACCGCTGCCCGCAATTCCATGCGGTTGTTAGTCGAAGGGGATTCCGCCCCGTAAATCTCTTTGCTGTGAGCCCCGAAACGCAACACCGCCGCCCATCCGCCTGGCCCGGGATTGCCCGAGCAGGCTCCATCTGTAATCAGTTCCACCTGCTTCATGCCGCGACAACTTCCTCCTCGTGTTCCTCTGCAAAGAACTTCTCCACGGCATCGATGATCTGCCGTGCTTCGTGATGCTTGTAGATTCCCGCCCGCAAGTGCGCGCCGTTGCGCACCCCATGGGTAAAGTAACTCGTGAATTGCTTCATTTTACCCACGGCTTCCGGCCAATCTGTTTCTTCGAGCATCGTAAAGTAGCGCTTCATGATTTCGTAGCGGTCCGATTGAGCGGGTTGCCAGTAAGTCCCGGTAGCGAGGTATTCCGAAATCTGCCGGAAGATCCAGGGATTGTAGCTGGCGGCGCGGCCTACCATCACGGCGTCGCAATTGGTTAGCTCGATCATACGGACGGCGTCTTCGGGAGTAATGATGTCGCCGTTGCCGATGACGGGTATTTTGACGGCGGCCTTGAGTTCGGCGATGTAGGTCCATTCGGCTTTACCGGCGTAGCCCTGCTCACGCGTGCGCGGATGAAGCGCAATGGCCGCGAGGCCGAGGTCTTCGGCGATCTTGCCCATCTGCACATGCACCAGTTCGCGGTCGTTCCAGCCGCAGCGGAACTTCATCGTGAGCGGAATCTTGATCGCCGATTTGACGGCTTTGAGAATCTCGACAATCAGCGGCAAGTCGCGCAGGCAGCCCGAGCCGCCATTGCAGCGAACGACCTTCTTCACAGGACAGCCAAAGTTGATATCGACGAAATCGAAACCCAGCGCTTCGCAATGCCGCGCGGCATCGGCCATTACCTGCGGATCCGACCCGAACAGTTGCGAAGAGATCGGGTGCTCTTCGGGTTCAAAACATAAATAGCGCTTTTCGGTTTTTGAAGGCTTCTTCGACCGCACACTCGCCACCACTCCGTGGCTGGATGTAAATTCAGTCATAATCAGCCCGCAGCCGCCTTGAGAACGGATCAGGCGCCGGAAAACCGTATCCGTGACGCCGGCCATTGGGGCGAGGACTGTTGCAGGAATGATATTTGTGGAGCCAATCGGAAAACTGGCCGGAAAAGAACGCATCTTTTTCTATTATGAGGGGTTTCAACGCTAGACTACTGGAAACGGGCCAATCAACGGGGACGTCAGGAGAACTATGAACGCGAAAATCGTACTGGCTTTCGTTGGCGGCGCAGCGATAGCCGGCGTGCTGGCATTCTTCTTTTCGCAGCAGCCGCATCCAAATCCTGTGCCCAATTCCGCAATGGCAACTGCGCCCACCATGACGGAGCGTCCGGTGGAAGGTGCAACGGGGAACGTCGCCGACATCGCTGCCAGCATGGAGGCCGTTCGGCCCCGGCCAGTGGAATCTGCCCGGCGTGAAATTCGCTTGCCCAAGCCTGCGCCAGTGGTTGTGAAGCAGGGCAGTGTTTCTGCGCCCGTCAAGACTTCGGCTGGTGCAAGCTCTATCACCGCTGCGTCCGATCCGGGTGTGGTGTTGCCTCCCTTCTCGACGGGCGGCGGCAATCCAAAAACTGTTGATACTGTGAAGCAGGAAGATCCAAAGCATGCCGAAGTCTTGCGTCCCGATCCAGTCGTGAAGCAGGCGCCTCGCGTGCCAGAAACCGTTACGATTCCGGCAGGCACGAGCATCAGCGTACGCCTCAACGCGACTCTCAATTCGGAGAAGAATGTCGTCGGCGATACTTTCTCGGCCGTACTCGATGCGCCGCTGATGGTGAACGACATTGTTCTCGCCGAGCGCGGGGCAAGTGTCGAAGGCAAAGTGGTTGAAGTCGAGCGGAGTGGTCGCGTAAAGGGCTTGGGCCGACTGACGATTGGGTTAACGAAGATCCAGCTTAGCGATGGCCAGCGCGTGGATGTGACCACCGATGCCTGGGAGCGCGAAGCGGAGAGCACGCGGAAGACGGATGCGGTCAAGGTGGGTGTGATGACAGCCATCGGCGCTGCGATTGGCGCGATTACGGGAGGCGGCAAAGGGGCTGCGGTTGGTGCTGGAACAGGTGCGGGTGCGGGCACGGGTGTTGTGCTGGCGACCAAGGGCAAGGCGGCGCAGATTGATGTGGAGACGCGAATTCCATTTCGCCTGAGCAACCCGCTGACGGTGACCGAGAAGATTCGCTAAAGGCGGCTGCTGGGTTACAATAGGAGAGTTGGATGGGCCCCCGCTGGCGGTATAGCTCAGTTGGTAGAGCGCCTGATTTGTAATCAGATGGTCGTTGGTTCGATTCCGACTACCGGCTCCAAATAATCCCTTTGGAATGAATGTTTTAGGCCCGCTAGGCGGTTCTTTCGTTTTTGTCTGTGTGCCCACTATGCCCAAAACTATGCCCACCCCGCGCTCTTTCCACTGCGGCAAGTAGCTCCTCATCGTTTACGTGAACGTAGCGCTGCGTTGTCACGATGCTACCGTGGCCCGCCGGCGATTGCCTTCAGCTTGAACGAATCGAGCGAACCAGCCCACCGGGAAAGACACGTGTGGCGAAGCGAGTACAGGACGAAGTGCTTCAGCTCCGCTAGGTGGATCGCTTGAGCGTGTTGCTTCTTAA
>JBKJSR010000161.1:0-4735 GCA_046594355.1 Bryobacter sp. | reverse complement strand
GCGCTTGAAGGATCAAAAACGCTTCCCGAGATGGAGCCTAATGTAGTGCCTTGACCAAAGGCTGGCAAAGCGAGCAAGAGTAATGCAATGAGGTTTTTAACGTTACGAAGCATACTTAAATCTCCTAATGCGAACTATCAAGAAACATATCAGAGCTTTCCGAAATATACAAGAGTTTTCCTGCCCATATCCGGGCTAATGCTTCGACCGGCAAGACCGGCTCCGCTAACGGTCGCGGCCCGGTATCGCGGAGGCAGCGTAATCGGCTGCCGGCAAACGAACGCATTTAAGCGGTCGTGTTACTAATCCGGTTCGCGGAGGACATGCTCGCGCCCTGCGGCCAGCCCAGGGTGGCGGCTCCGCGCTCCACTGGGCCAGGATACTTCGACGTCTGCCGTCGAGGCGCTCCCCAAACCGAAATGCAAGCGTGGGTCGTGGCTGGAAAGATAGCTCTCGCCGGCTCGGGGCGAGGCTGTTTGCAAACGGCCACCCGCAGTCAACTGAACCCGCGCCCCGATTCCGGCGCGATTGCTTTTCACGCCTTCCAGCTTCAGCCGCAGCCAATGCGCCTTGGGCACGCGTTCTGTGGCGTCATTGCGCAGCAGCAACGGCGGAGCGTCCATCGCCGAGATCGCCAGGTCCAAGTCTCCATCGTTATCGAAGTCGGCGTAAGCGCCCCCGCGAGCTGAGACCGGACGGATGACCCGAAAGCCCGTTTTATCGGAAGCATCGGTGAATTTTCCGTTGCCGAGATTCCTTAGCAGTTGCAGTGGCTGCCGGTAGGTCTCGCGCAGGCGGCCATCCACTTCAGGGTAGACATGCCCGTTGGCGCAAAACAGATCCGGGTGACCGTCGTTATCGTAGTCGAAGAAAGCGGTCGCCCAGCCGAGAAAAGGAATCGTGGGCTCGCCGACACCCGCCGGATAAGATACGTCGGAGAATAAGCCCTCGCCTTCGTTGTGAAAGAGGACGTAATTGTCGTCGGCGAAAGTGGTGATGAAGATGTCCATCCAGCCGTCGCCGTCGTAGTCGCCCACGGCCACACCCATGCTGGACATTTCCTTACCGTCGCCGGAATACGCGAGACCCGACGCAACACCCGTTTCCGTGAAAGTTCCGTCGCCCCGATTGCGATAAAGGTAGTTGGGGTTTGAGTCGTTGCCGACGAAGAGGTCGGGCCATCCATCGTTGTTGAAGTCTTCCCAAACCGCCTGGAAGCCATAGTAGAGCTGGCGGTCTGCCGCCCCTGCGGCTACAGTGACATCCGCGAAAGTGCCGTCGCCATTGTTACGATAAAGCGCGTCTGGCGCGCCGCGATAGCCAAGCGGACCGCAGGCATGCACCTGCACGCCACGGTATTCGCAGGTTTTGAACTCGGGAGCTTTGGCGTTGAAATCCAGATAGCCAGGTACGAAGAGGTCCAGATCGCCATCGCGGTCATAGTCGGCAAAGGCGGCACCCGCATGCCAGATGTCGCCTCCGGCCACTCCGGCGCGAGAGGTGACGTCGGCAAAGCTTCCGTCGCCCCGGTTCCGGTACAGGATGTTCGCACCGAAGTTGGTCACCAGGAGATCGACCTTCCCGTCGTTGTCGTAGTCCGCCGCCACACACCCGAAACCCCAGCCTCGCCCCGGCACACCCGCTTTGGCGGTGACATCGGCAAAGCCGCCGTTGCGGTTATTGCGGTACAGATGATTAGTGGTTTTGGCAGTAGCTTTGCCCTGGAGCTGGGCTAGTGTCGAGCCATTCACCAGATACAGATCCAGCCAACCGTCGCCGTCGTAGTCCAGCCAGCAAGCGCCGCTGCCATTCACTTCGAGCACGTAATTCTTCTTCAGGCCGCCCGAGACGATGACATCCCGAAGACCAGCGGCCGCAGCGATATCCTGAAAGGTTGGCGGGGTCGGCGTGGGCACCTGGGCGGCCAGCAGCAGCGTGGCAAAGACGGCGGCCCAGTTCAAGGCTTGACCTCCGAGGTCTTCAATTGCTTCACGACCTGCGCCTCGCGTGCGGCGAGATCGGTCAATCCCAAACGTGCGTAGACGCGCGACAGTTCGAGGCGCAGAGAAGCTTCGGAAGCATGGCTGTTCAAACCATCTTCGAGCATCCGCCGCGACTCTTCGAGGCGCTTCAGCGACAGCAGGCTGCGCGCAGACCCGAGGCGGGCCGCGAGGCTTGTCGAGCGGTAGTCGAGGGCGACAAGATAGGCCGCGAGTGCGGCATCATGGTCGCCGGCCTTCTGGAGCGCGTCGGCAAGCCCGAGTGAAGCCTCCGGTTGCCCCGGCTCCAGTTGCAGAACCCGCGCAAACACCGGCCGGGCTTCCTGGTATTTGCCCGCACGCGCTAACTGTTGCGCCAAGGCCATCTGCGCCGCCGCCGACTGAGGGAAGCGCCGTTCGGCCTGCCGCGCCGCATCGAGAGCCGCTTCCGTTTCGCCGCTCGCATTGAGCGCTTCTACCAGCAGCAGCGAAGCAGCCGCGTCGTTGGCTGCGACGGCACCGGAGCTGCGCAAAATGCGGACTGCCTCGGCCGCCGCGCCCATGCGCAAACAGGCGGTGGCCAGCAATGCCGCTACCTTCGCATTAGACGGATCGAGACGCCGCGCCGCCTCGAGTGCAGGGCGGGCTTCGGCATAACGCTGGGTCATCACCGCCGCCAGGCCCAGCGTCAGGTTGGCATCGAGCGACTGGGGGAGCAGCGCGGCGGCTCGCTGCAACGGGGCGAAGGCATCGGCAGTGCGGCCTGAGCGCAACAGCGCCAGACCGAAATTGAATTGCGACGCGAAGTGCTTTTCGTCACGACTGGCGGCGCGTTCAAAGGCATCCAGCGCCTCGGGCTGCAAGCCCGACTTCACCCACACGAGCCCGATAGCCACCAGGATCGCGGGATCGGCGTCGGCCCGTCCGGTGATGCGGCGGCCGAGGACGCTAGCCTCGGCGAGGCGCCCTTCCTGCGCCTCGCGCGAGACGTTCATCAGCGTCTCGACATCGGCGGCGTTCGCAAGTTTCAGCCGCGCCGCAGTGCCTAGCGCCTCCCCGGCCAGTGCGGTCTGGCCGAGTTGCTGGTAAACTCTGCCGAGCCGGTAGTGCAGCCCTCCATCCCAAGGCGTTTTTTGAATGGCCAGCCGCAGCGCTTCAATCGCCCGGCGCGGCTGCCCAATGCTCTGGTAGGCGGCCGCCAGTTGTGCCGCCGCATCGTAAATCGTCTCCCCCACAACCACCACCGGCTCTAACCAGGTGATCGCTTCCGCCGGATGATTTTCCATTAAAGCAATGCGCCCCAGGAAGTAACGCGAGTTGTAAGCCGGAGGCGAGGTCTTAACGATTGAAGCGAATCGCTGCCGAGCCGCAATGAGTTTCCGCTGCCGGAACTGGACGTAGGCGAGACGAAACGCGATCTCCGTCCCGGCTCCGGGCCCGCGCAGGATGAGTTCGAGCATCTGCTCGGCATCGGAGAAGCGTTCTTGTTCGATCAGCGCCTCTGCGGCGGCGGGTGACGGCGGCTCTTGAGCCGAGCCGATGAGCCCGATGGCGAACGAGAGGCAGAGGACGAATCGTGCCTGGCTTTGCGAACCATTGCGCATCCGCCCAGATTATCCTATATCGCGAAGACGGCAGTCGCGTATTGGGCCCTTGCAATTCCGGCGGCGGCTTATCAAATCTTCGCAAGATCCAGTCCGGAAGGAAATATTGGCCCACGAAGGGGGTCGAGGCGATGGGAAAGGGCAACTGATCCAGTACTCGTGCTTCGACGGCGACAGATCCGGCGGGGCCGATAGCAGCATACATATGGCCATGATCCAGCGACGAGCAGCACTGAGGCTAATAGCAGCTTGACTCAAAGGCGGGGTGATTAGACCAGGCACTCAGAAACCCTAAAAAAAAGCCCTGGGCAGCAAGACGCTGCCCAGGGCTTTTTGAGCCGCCTTATAACCTACCTCACCGCCATGGTGACACCGGACTGACTGGTCCGGGTGCCAATCTTCATGACCACCGGCACGGCTGGGCCGACTGGAGTATCCGCAGCGAGCGTGAAGTTTACCTGCACGACTCCACGGACCAGACCAGGGGCTCCTCCGGCGTAAAGAACCGTGGCGGGCCTGCCGCCAACCTCAACCGAAACCGTGCCCAGAGGGACCGGGAAAGGACCCACCAGCGACGTGATCGCGCCATCCGAGCAGGCCGGATTGGTTTGGCCCTCACCAGTCCCGAAAAGGATGGCGGTGCCGCCCCGTGCAGTAGCGTTAGCGGCGCTGTTTAGCGTGTAGTTGGTATTCAGAATGGCACCGGGTCCAGCGCCGCTGCTGGCCAGTGTGAAGATGGACGGAGTGCTTTCCTGGACGGGAAGCGTCACTATATTGGTCCACGCTCCGTTCGATTCTACTTGTACTCTCACCGACGTCTTCCCCGCCACATTGCAGGGCACAATTGCGTTGATTTGCCCCTGAGAAACGAATAGTAGCGTAGCTGGAGTGCCGTCAAACAAGACTCGCGTGTTCGCGAGGCGACTACTAACCTGCCCGTTCGAGATCGTTAAAGGCAAGGAAGTGGCCGGGCCGATATGGTTGCCGAAAATCGAGATGATTCCGCCTACCGAAACGGCTGTTCCCGATAAATTCCCCGCACTGACAATTCCGCCTGAGAAGATACAAGACCCACTGGTGGAAAGCACTTCAATCCGCGTGGCGCGGACCAAAGAATCCGGCTGTAATGCGCCACTCACCGCAGCACAAGCA
>JBKJSR010000510.1:0-4718 GCA_046594355.1 Bryobacter sp. | reverse complement strand
CTCCTTTGCCGGTGTGTTGCTCGCGCGGCTTCGCCCCTGGATTGAAAGAGTCATGCCGGGAGAAGTGATTCGTACTGCAAGACACTCGCTCTTCTCCTCGGCTCGGCGCTCCAATATGCCACTTATATTTGGTGGCGCTTGGCCCGGTAATGACACCTTATGGAGAACGATCCATGACATGGTGTTCATCGCACGCTGGCTCGGCAAGGGTGGGGCGAAACTCTCCTCTCCGCGTCCCATCCTTACCGTTCTGGATGCAATTGTGGCTGGGCAAGGGGATGGTCCGTTGCGTCCCGATCCCAGGCACATGGGTTGTCTTGTCTTCGGAACAGATCCGGGGCAAATCGATATTCATGCGGCGGCCCTGTCCGGATTCGACTGGAGAAGACTCGCAGTACTTGCCCATCTTGCCGATCCGGAGGCTTGTGAAATTACTCGCCTTGATTGCACGTCGCCGCTGCCAGATCCTGAATTGTTCTTGAAGCCGCCCACCTCTTGGGCCAAGCATTTAAGCGCGGAAGAAAGTTATTGTGAAGCAGCTTAGTTCCATTTACAGCCGATTGCCCGCCTGGCTTCAGGATCTGGCGGTGACCGCCCAGGGAGCCCTGTATTACCGCCAACGATTTGGCGGAAAATTTCGCGAGGAGCATGCCCTCCTCAAGGCGACCGAAATGGCGACGCCATTGCAACTCGAACTCCTGCAAGTTGCCAGAGTCAAGAAAATGCTGTTTCATGCAGCGCGGCATGTTCGCCATTATCAGTCCCGAATCTCGAAACGTTCGTGGGAAAAGCTCCGCGCCGGGGACTGGTCCAGTTTCTACGATCTGCCCATTACCGAGAAGTCTTCATTGCGGCTTAACCCGCAATCCTTTCTATCTCAATTGAAATCCAGATCTGGCTGGATCGAATGGAACACATCCGGAACTACCGGGTCCCCCATTCAGCTTTTCTACGAACCCGGTGCAGTCTCCCGTCAATACGCTTATGTAGAGCGATACCGGGAGCAGGCCGGCGTTAGCCGCTTCCAGCGCCGGGCTCAATTTACCGGGAAGCTGATTGTGCCGCGCGATTACTCCAGCCGCTACTGGCGTTACGACTGGGCCAATCGCGCCTTGCTGCTTTCGACGGTACACTTGACGCCAGAAACCATTCCGCAATATCTGAAAGCGCTGCGGGATTTCCAGCCGGCTTACTTGAGCGGCTACCCTTCCGCAATTGCCCTTTTGGCCCGCCACGCCCTGCGATTTCCGGAGCAGAGTCTTCGAATCCCGGCCATCCTTACCAGCGCTGAAACGCTGCTCCCAGAACAGCGAATCGCAATGGAAGCTGCTTTCGAAGCCAAAGTCTACGACCAGTACGGCCAAACTGAGATGCAAAGTTTCTGGTTTGAGTGCCGCTATCGCCGCATGCATACACACCCGCTATTCGGAGTGACCGAAATCATTCATCCAGACGGCTCTCACTGCCGTCCGGGCGAGACTGGCGATGTTGTTCTTACTGGCCTGATCAATTGTGCGATGCCTCTCATCCGTTACCGGATTGGGGACCGCGCTTCATGGTCGGATGAGGACCGCTGCCCCTGTGGTCGAAGCATGCCCATCGTCGAGCGCATCGAAGGCCGCAAGGAAGACTATCTTTACACCTCGCAAAGGGGCTGGGTAGGGAGAATGGACCCTGCTTTGAAGGGCGTCAACGGGATTCTTGAGTGCCAGTTCATCCAGGAAACGATGGATCGTTTGCGTATTCTTCTGGTGCCTTCGGCAGACTTTTCCGCCGCTGATCGTGGTCTCCTTGCCAAAAATGTAAAAGATCGGCTTGGTTCTTCGATTCACCTTGATTTTGAAATCGTTGCGCAGATCCCTCGCGGTCCGAATGGAAAGTTCCGGGCGGTGATTTCGAGCGTGCCCGGTCATTTCGCCGTCCAGCAGGAGATGGAGGAGCTTGCTTGAAATCCGTGCCACGGCCTTTAGTAATGCGCATCATTACGCGCCTGGCAGGCGGAGGTCCCCCTGTGCATGCAACCATCCTGAACAGGCAGCTCGCAAAACACGGCTTTGATTCTCTTCTTGTATTTGGCGACTGCTCGCCGACTGAAAAAAATATGGAATATCTCGTCGAGGCAGGGGACCAGACAGAGAGGATCCCGACTCTTGGCGGCCCGCTCAATCCCTTGCTCGATATGGTTGCTCTCTACCAGCTTTGGCGCCTGATGCGTCGCTATCGGCCGTCAATCGTCCATACCCACACCGCAAAAGCCGGATTTCTGGGGAGAATTGCCGCCGCTTTCGCGGGATGTCCCTGTGTTGTACACACTTACCATGGTCATGTGCTGGAAGGATATTTCGGGCCCGCACTCAACCAGATCCTCCGGTGGACCGAACGAATCCTGAGCCGCTATTCGCATGCTTTATGTACAGTCAGCGATCAACAGGCTGTCGAGCTCAGTAGCCGGTTTGCCATCGCTCCCGCGAATAAATTTCATGTCGTTCCGCTTGGCCTTTACCTCGATCCCTATCTTGCCATCCCGGCACCTGACTTCAAAGCAACTCGGTTGACGATCGGGTGGATGGGGCGTTTTGTTCCAATTAAAAATCTTAGATTACTTGCGCAAGTGGTTGAATTAACGTCGCTTCGTCAGCTTCCAATTGATTTTTTGATTGCCGGAGATGGACCGGAGCGCGCTCAATTCGAGGAATCGATTCGCATTTTAGATTTGGAGCACATTCGTCTCTTACCTTGGCAGGATCATGTTGAGTCGGTGCTCCAGCGCTGTCACTTGATGATTCTCACTTCGCACCGGGAAGGTACCCCTCTCGTTTTGATCCAGGGTATGGCAGCCGGGCGTCCCTTTGTTTCAACTCCCGCCGGCGGTACAGTGGATCTGACTGTCGGTTTTGGGCAGTTTGATGCAAAATCCTGGTGGTATGAAAATGCGGTTCTGGTAAGCGGTGAGGCTGAAGCCTTTGTCTCTGTGTTGGAACGACTGCTGGAGCGAAGGGAGATTCTCGTTTCGATGAGCGAGTCCTCGCGCATCCTGGCTCAGAAAGCATTCCCCGATACCCGTCTGGTTTCCGATGTAGCTGCTCTTTACCGGGAGCTCTTGATGCAGCAGGAAATGAACCAAGCGCAAATGGTTGAACAAAGCCAATGAGCCTAATTCTGAATGTCCCCAGCCTTTCACTGCCACTCAGCTCCCGGCAGTCGCTCGTGTCGTCGTGGAAGCTCCCTTCAAGCGCGATTCTACTGTGGGAATTGCCATTCTGGAGTGTTCTGCTTTTCGGATCCCTGGTCCCGGCAACGATGGTGAGCCGTCAGGAATGGTTTGGAGTTCCGATGCGGTTCTCAGATATTCTCACCCTGTTCGCCGCGATCCTCTACGGTGCAGTAGCATTCGTAAACTTCGTGATTCTGCGCAAAGTCCAGCTATCGAAAGGGATATTGCTAAGTACGATCTGTTTTTTTATCTATGGCTTAGTGCATTTATTTAACAATTCACTTGAGTTAGAAGATCAGGTTGCCATGGCATTTGCGCTGCTCCTTGCCGCAACTGCCCCAATCCAGGGGGCTGGGATTCTATCGGGTTATGACGCTTTGCAAACACGCGCCTTTGTCAATCGGCTCACGATGTTTTTGGCAATCGTGAGCCTGATCTATACGGCTGAAAGTGTATTCGGCCTAGGACTTCGAAGTGAAGACAATCTGAATCTTGCGACAGATTTCGGGATCCAGAGAGTACGCGGACCGTTGTATGGACCGAGCACTGGGTATTTGCTCCTGCTACCCGCGATTGGATGGGCACTACAGTCATTCTTCAACACGTCCACGAACCGGTTCTACGCAGTTTTCACTACTGTCTGTTTGCTCAGTGCCTTTCTTGGTTTGGGTAGCCGCGCCGGGATGATCATCCTGGTTCTCTATATGGCATCTCTAGCAACTCTGTTGAAAAAAATGAAAAGTAGAGAAGTGACGGCACTGATATTGGCTTCGTTCAGCGTGGGAGTTGGATTTCTGATTTATTCTCAAGCGGACACGCAGAGGTTGACGAAGTTTGAGGATACGCACCGTCAGCAGACCCATGAGACAGCCTGGAATATTCTCCGTTCTGGCGAAAGTGTTTCGTGGATTGCCGGGCAAGGCTACGGCTCCATCTGGCCCTGGTACCGCCGCGACACCCTCAGGGCGGAGTGGATCGCCCTCGGAGACAACACGGTCGCAACCGGCTATGGTGCCAGCCTCTATCACTCCCACTCGACAATCCTCGAGCTGGCTGTCGAATTTGGACTGATCGGGTTGCTTTGGCTGGGTTACCTGTCGGCGCGAATTACAAAATTGGCATTTATGCCGTGGGGTGACACGGCGTGGAAAGTTTTCGCACTCTCACTCGTCATTTCTCTCTTTTCCCTGGGCTTCGACCTCTTCCTGTTCAAAGAAGTGCGAGTCAATTCTGTCTGGTGGCTATTCGTGTTTGCAGCCTTCCAAATGCGCCCGAACTCTGGAGCGGCGGGGTCATGAAGTCTCTGGTTGCCCTATTCCTCATCTCGATTGGGTTGAGTTCACTGCTCGTGCCTGCCACCCGCTGGGCTTTTTTGTGGCTCGGAAAATTGGATCATCCCGATCCCCGCAAAATGCATGCGGTAGCAGTCCCGCGGTCTGGAGGGCTCGCCGTTTTTGGTTCCTACCTGCTCGCCGTTGGATTCATGGCCTTCCTCCCAGCGGGA